>JALVUT010000090.1 GCA_027035445.1 Thermococcus sp. | reverse complement strand
TGGCGCGGGCCTTGAGAGCCCGTGTCCGCTTGGACACCGGGGTTCAAATCCCCGTCCCGGCGCCAAAATCCTCTGTGAAGGATTGAGATGGAGGTGTATTCATAATGACGGACAACTTCAGGCACATCGTCCGTGTGGCGGGTGTTGACCTGGATGGGAACAGACAGCTGAGATGGGCTCTCACGGGGATCAAGGGCATCGGCACAAACTTCGCAGCCATGGTCCTGCGGGTTGCGGGCATGGATCCCTATATGAAGGCTGGCTATCTCAGTGGGGAGCAGGTTAAAAAGATCGAGGAGATTCTTGAAGATCCGGTTGCCTATGGGATCCCCGGATGGACAGTCAACAGGCCGAGGGACTACGGGAGTGGTAAGGATCGACACTTACTCACCGCCAAACTTGTCATGGCTTGGCGTGAGGACATTAACAGGCTCAGGAGAATCCGGGTCTACCGTGGCATCAGGCTTGAACGTGGTCTGCCCGTGAGGGGACAGAGAACAAGGTCAAACTTCAGGCACGGCGCGACACTGGGTGTCAGTAGAAGGAAGAAGTGAGGTGATATAAATGGGAGATCCCAAGAGGCATAGGAAGAGATATGAGACTCCCTCTCATCCATGGATTAAGGAGAGGCTTGACAGTGAGCGCGTGCTCATGAGAAAGTACGCGCTTAAGAACAAGAAGGAACTCTGGAGACATGAGACCCAGCTTAGAGAGTTCAGGAGGAGGGCTAGACACCTTCTTGCAGCCCGCGGCAGACAGGCCGAGATCGAGAAGGTTCAGCTCCTCCAGAGACTTAACAGACTGGGACTTTTGCCGGCAGATGCAGTCCTGGACGATGTTCTCTCCCTGGGACTTGAGGACATCCTTGACAGGCGCCTCCAGACGGTTGTCTTCAAGAAGGGTCTCGCAAGGACGATCAGACAGGCCCGGCAGCTCATAGTTCACGGTCATATAGAGGTCAGGGGGCAGGTGATTCGCTCTCCAGGGTATCTCGTCCTCAGGGAGGAGATGGATACTATAACTTACGCACGGAACTCCCCCTTTGCCAGGGAGAGCCACCCCGAGAGGATTATTATTGAACAGGCTAAGCAGGGTGAGGCCTCATGAGTGAGGAAGTTCAGCAGGTTAACCTGAGGAAGAGGGAGAAGTGGGGGGTGGCCCACATCTACTCCTCTTACAACAACACTATAATACACATCACAGACCTCACGGGAGCAGAGACAGTCAGCAGGTGGAGCGGTGGTATGGTCGTCAAGGCCGATAGGGATGAGCCTTCACCCTATGCTGCCATGATAGCCGCTAGGAGGGCCGCCGAAGAGGCCATGGAGAAGGGTTTCACTGGCGTTCACATCAAGGTTCGCGCCCCGGGAGGAAGCAGGAGCAAGAGTCCCGGCCCTGGTGCTCAGGCGGCCATCCGTGCCCTTGCCAGGGCAGGCCTCAGGATAGGCAGGGTTGAGGATGCCACCCCAATCCCGCACGATGGCACTAGGCCCAAGGGTGGGAGAAGGGGTAGGCGTGTCTGACCCCCTGTACAACCTCTTTTTTGGTGATGCCAATGGAGCCAAAGTTTCAGATTCTTGAGAAAAGGGAGGATTCGATTAAGTTCCTCGTTGAGGGAATCGATGTTCCCTTCGCTAACGCCCTAAGGAGAACTATACTATCTGAAGTCCCCACTTTCGCGGTTGACGAGGTTGAATTCTTTGAGAATGACTCGGCGCTCTTCGATGAGATAATCGCGCACAGGCTTGCCATGGTGCCCCTGACCACGCCTTCGGACAGATTCTCTCTCGATGCTCTTGAGCTTGATGAGTACACAGTTACCCTCTCCCTGGAGGCAGAGGGGCCTGGGGTAGTGTACTCCTGCGATATCAAGAGTGATGATGAGGGGGTAAAGCCCGCAAATCCAGATATCCCAATAGTCAAACTCGCGGAGGGTCAGAGGATCTCATTCAACGCCTATGCACGGCTCGGTCGTGGAAAGGACCATGCCAAATGGCAACCTGGTTTTGTGCACTACAAATACTTAACGAGGATACACGTTAGCAAGGAAGTCCCTAACTGGGAGGAGCTTAAAGCGCTCGCTGGAAAACGGGGATTGCCCTTTGATGAAACAGAAACCGAACTTCTCATAACCACCACCAAGGCGTTCTACCTTCCCGGGGAGTTTGAGGGATTTAAGGACGACAAAATTGTCGAAGAGGTAATCCCAGATACATTCGTTTTCACAGTGGAAAGCAATGGAGAACTCCCCGTTGAGGAAATTGTGGCTACAGCACTCAAGATTCTGATGCGGAAGAGCGATAGATTTATAAACGAACTCCATAAATTAGCCGAGTGACGCGGGGGTTGCCGAGCCTGGTCAAAGGCGCGGGATTCAGGGTCCCGTCCCGCAGGGGTTCCGGGGTTCAAATCCCCGCCCCCGCACCAAATTCACGTTCACCCGTCCCTCGGTGCGAGAATTGTGAAGGAGGAATGTTCATGGTTAAGAGAACTGGTCCGACTGACATAAACCTGAGGAGGCTCATCCGTTACCTTAAAAAGAGATCCAATGAGGAAGGAGTGGAAATATGGAAGGACATAGCTTGGCGTCTTGAGAAACCGAGGAGACAGAAGGCTGGGGTCAACATCAGCAGGATCAACCGTTACACCAAGGAAGGTGATACGGTCGTAGTCCCGGGTAACGTCCTTGGTGCTGGAAGGCTTGAGCATAAGGTGATCGTCGCTGCATGGAAGTTCAGCGATGGTGCAAGGCGGAAGATAATCGAAGCCGGTGGGGAGGCTATCACCATTGTGGATCTCCTTGAGAGGAACCCTAGGGGTAGTGGAGTAATCATAATGGAGTGATGGGTCATGAGGATAATTAACGCTGAAGGACTCGTACTCGGGAGACTTGCCTCAAAGGTTGCCAAAATGCTCCTTAAGGGCGAGGAAATCACCATAGTTAACGCTGACAAGGCCGTCATCACCGGCAACAGGGAGTATGTATTTGCCAAATATAAGCGGAGGATCAAGCTCAGAACCAGGAGCAACCCTAGGAAGGGTCCGTTTTACCCGAAGAGAAGTGATGAGATAGTCAGAAGAACGGTCCGGGGGATGCTCCCTTGGAAAACCGACAGGGGAAGGAAGGCCTACAGGAGACTCAGGGTTTACGCTGGTGTTCCTAGGGACTTTGAAGGTAAAGAGTTTGAGACGATAATCGAGGCTGATGCTTCAAGGCTTGCCACACCGAAGTACGTTACCGTTGGAGAGGTCGCCAAGTTCCTCGGTGGAAAGTTCTGAGGTGAGAAAAATGAAGGTCATTCAGACTGCTGGTAAGAGAAAGACGGCCATCGCGAGGGCCACTATAAGGGAAGGAAAAGGCCGTATCAGAGTCAATTACAGGCCCGTTGAGATAATCGAACCGGAGATCGCACGCTTCACCATTATGGAACCGCTCGTCCTTGCCGGTGAGGAGATAGTTAGCAAGGTCGATATCGACGTTAAAGTCGAGGGTGGTGGCTTCATGGGGCAGGCCGAGGCCGCCCGTGTCGCCGTAGCAAGGGCCCTTGTGGAGTGGACCAACGACATGAACCTGAAGGAAAAGTTTATGAAGTACGACAGAACCATGCTCGTTGGGGACAGCAGGAGAACCGAGCCCCACAAGCCCAACCGATCGACCAAAGGTCCAAGGGCCAAGAGGCAGAAGTCCTACCGCTGATGGCTTCCTTTAATCTTCATTTGAGAGAGGGTGATGTGGGTGATAGTTCCCGTAAGGTGTTTCACTTGCGGAAAGATCATAGGAGACAAATACTATGAGTTTAAGGCCCGGGTCGAGAAGGGCGAAGACCCTGAGAAAGTCCTTGACGACCTTGGTGTGGAGAGGTACTGCTGCAGGAGAACCCTCCTGAGCCACGTTGAGCTCATCGATCAGATAATGGTCTACAAGGTCTACTGAAAAACCGCATTTCTGGGGGGCCGTGGGGTAGCTTGGTCTATCCTCCCGGCTTGGGGTGCCGGAGACCCGGGTTCAAATCCCGGCGGCCCCACCAAATTCGCATGGGTGGTTGGGATGTTCAGGTACACAAGGTTTGAAAGGGCAAGGATCGTGGGGGCAAGGGCCCTCCAGATAGCGATGGGAGCTCCACTCCTGATAGACGTTCCAGAAGGGATCAGCCCACTTGAGGCAGCCCTTTTGGAGTTCGAGAAGGGGGTGGTACCCCTTACCGTAATAAGACCGAGCTGATGGGCTATGACCGTCATAGAAAACGTAGTTGGCAGGGTAACGGTGCTCAAAGGTGGGAGATACTCGGTTGAGGTTGACGTGGTTACAGATTCGGGTTTCGGCCGCTTTGCAGCTCCGATAGACGATGACCCCGAGCTGTACATTGCGGAGGCTCACAGGGCCGTAAGCGAAGTTGATGAGATAATTGGACCCGAGATCATAGGATTTGATGCGAGTGAGCAGGAGCTCGTTGACAGCTACCTTTGGGAAATAGATGGCACAGAAAACTTCAGTCACATTGGGGCCAATACTGCACTTGCAGTCTCGATGGCCGTTGCAAAGGCGGCTTCTAATGCCAGGAAGATGCCTCTGTACGCCTACATCGGGGGCACTTTCACCACCGAACTCCCGGTTCCGATACTCGAAATGACCGCCGATGAGAACTTTAATTACTACATCATGGTCAGGGATTTGATGGAGATAACCGACGTGGTGGATGCAGCCTCCAGCGTGCTTGAAGTTGCAGAAAGGCTCTCCCTAGAAACCCTTTCAGAGGCGGCTGAAAAGGCCGGGGAGAAACTTGGCCTGGAAATCTCCATTGGTCTTGTTCAGAAGAGACCCATGGAGGCAGAGGAACTCCTGTCCATAGTTGAGGACAACAACGTTTCCTACATAAAGCCCATCGGAGAAGAGGAGCTGTTCCTCGAGCTCATAGCCGGAACTCACGGTGTATTTGTAGACGGGGAGCACCTGTTCCGCGGGAGGGATATACTGGACAGGCGCTACTATAATGCACTGTCAATAAGGCCCATAAACCTCGGTACACTGACCGACTTATACAACTTGGTGAACGATGCTAGATCAGAGAGAATAACACCCATCCTGGCGGAGGCCAGGTACGAGTCCTCCGACGGGGCACTACCGCATCTTGCGGTTGGTCTTAAATGCCCGGCGATGGTTCTTAGGATGGACTCCATTGCCAAGCTGAATGAGTTGATTCGTATCGCCGAAGATTTAGGTGAAAGAGGGAGGATAATAACCTTTGAAGGATGATAAAGGAGGTTGGAAAAATGGAGGAATACCTCGTTCCGCTTGATCAGTATCTTGCTGCGGGCGTCCACATCGGAACCCAGCAGAAGACCCAGGACATGAAGAAGTTCATCTACCGCGTCAGACAGGACGGTCTCTACGTCCTTGACGTCAGGAAAACCGATGAGAGGCTCCGCGTTGCGGGTAAGTTTCTCGCCAAGTTCGACCCTGAGAGCATTCTTGCCGTGAGCGTCAGACTCTACGGACAGAAGCCTGTAAAGAAGTTCGGAGAGGTCACCGGTGCCAGAACCGTACCGGGCCGTTTCCTTCCTGGAACCATGACCAACCCACAGGTCAAGAACTTCCTTGAACCGGACGTCCTTATAGTCACCGATCCCAGGGCTGACCATCAGGCGATGAAGGAGGCCATAGAGATAGGTGTACCCGTAGTGGCCTTCGTGGACACCGAGAACTTCCTCAGTTACGTCGATCTTGCTATCCCGACCAACAACAAGGGCAGGAAGGCCCTGGCCCTCCTCTACTGGATCCTCGCCAGGGAGGTTCTCTACAACAGGAAAGAGGTTGAGAACAGGGAAGATTTCAAAGTCCCGATTGAGGACTTTGAGATGAGAATCATCAGGGGTTGAGGGAAACATTTTTATCTTATCCTCGCTCCCCTACTCTGGGGCATGCGGGGGTGCCCGAGCCTGGCCAAAGGGGGCGGACTTAAGATCCGCTGCCGCAGGGCTACGCGGGTTCGAATCCCGTCCCCCGCACCAAAGCCTTAAAAATATTGAATGTCTGTTTGGATTCAGGATCGTGGGGTGATTCAAATGGCAAGATTTCCGGAAGCTGAGGCCAGAATATTCAGGAAATATATCTGCATGCGTTGCGGTGCCACTAATCCATGGAAGGCCAAGAAATGTAGAAAGTGCGGTTACAAGGGGCTTCGGCCGAAGGCAAGGGAGCCGCGTGGTGGAGTGGGACGCTGACTGTCCTTCTTCCATACTTTTGTCTGGAAAGCTGGCGTGTTCATCCTCTAAGTTTTCTGAGGGTCTCTTCGAGGAAGTTGAGACCGCCTTCCAGCAACCGCTCTCCCTCAGGTGTCAGTTTGTAGTACTTCCGTGAGGGCTTTCCGGTTCCGCTTTCCTGCCATTCTGCAGTCACGTACCCATCCTTCTCAAGTTTGTAGAGCACAACGTAAGAGCTCACAGTGGCAGGTTCAAAGTTGAACGCCTCTCTAATATGTTGTTTTAGTTCGTATGCATACATGGGGCGCTCTTTGAGCAGACGGAGGATGTAAACCCAGAGCACCTCCTTAGTGATCTTGTTCCTGAGTCTTTCCATCGGGGTCGTCATCTCACTCACTCCTCATTTTACTTGTTCTAAATATTTTAATCCAGTATAATTTAAAAGTTTTGGGAAAACGTTTTATTCTCCATGGATCAAAATACTACTAGGGTGATAGGATGGACTTTAACATAAATGGCATGATGGGGGACATTGGAATTGGTGGAATCGCAGGGCTAATCACGGGATTCGCACTCAAGAAGTTCATCAAACTCGCAATGGCACTTATAGGAGCGTACCTACTCAGCCTCTTCTGGCTTCAGCAGAAGGGGGTTATCACAATCAACACGGATAAGCTCTTTAATCTGGCGGGTGGTCTTGGAAGTCAGATAATTGGTCTTGGGGAAAAGATCCTTGGGATCCTCCCGGGTAGCGGGGCGTTCCTCGCGGGCTTCTACCTGGGATTCCACAAAGGTTAAATCCTTCCCCTTCTTTCTGAGTTTATGAACTACGAGCGTCACATTTTGCTGAGGCATTCCATGGCCTCAGTGGTGGCCTTAGGGTTAACCGGTCTCAGCAGGTTTATATACAGTGTCGCTGTTTCAAGGCGATTTGGAGTTGAGGAACTCGGCAGGGCCAACTCCCTCGTATCCCAGGCGTTCCTCTTGGCAATACCTCTTAGCTTCTTTGCAGTGGCCCTTGGAAAGTACTCATCCGAGTTCCTCGGCAGGGGGAGGTGGCAATCCATCCGTGCCATAACGGGCCCCTCATTCATGCTCCCTTTTATAGGGCTGGTCATTTTGCCAGTGAATCCATATTTTGCTCTAATTGCGGTCTTTAGGGCGTTTCAACTGACATTCCGGTTCTTTCTTTATGGAATACACAGGGGGGAGCACTATGCCTATGTCGTCCTCATCGCATTCTCGGGTTTTTTGGTGGGTTTTCTGATCCGCAATGTCTATGCTCCCTACCTGCTCTTCCTAGGTTTAATCTCGTTCATTGCCTTTTTCTACCTAGTTCTGTTCAACCTTCTGGGAGCACCGCGCCTTGGAGAATTCCACCTCCTTCTTTCTTACTCCTTCTTTGCATTTGTGGGCACGCTATCCGGTGTGTTCCTGGTTCAGGGACCGTATTTTTTAAGCGATCACCTCGGGGGGCCGGATGTAGCGGGAACGGTCTCCGCAGCTCTCTCTGCAGCGTTCCTTCTGACGTATCTACCACAGGTTCTGCAGTCCGCTATAATGCCGCTTTTTTCCTATAAATACGGGCGTGATGAACAGGGGTACGTAAGGCGACTCTCGGAGGAAATCACAATTTTCCTTACAGTAGCGACGGGTTTAGTGGTGTTCTTCCTGATGCTCGTAGGAAGGGAACTGCTTATTCTCTTCTTTGGTTTTGATGTGGGTGACTCCTTCTACCTTGCCCTTATAGCAATGGAAGTTTACATAGCCTACAACCCGAGTATAGTTGCGCTCAACTCAACGGCCTACGTGAAAAACGGTACGGTCGTTTCCCTGCTAGGAGCCTCTGTCTCATTCTTTCTTTGGTTTTTACTGATCCCGGTCTATGGGGCTATTGGAGTGATGGTCGGCCTGATCCTTGGATACTGTACCATACTCCTTGGAACTGCCTTCTATTCAAGGCGTTTCCTCTCCGTTTCCCCGGCGGTGTACGGCCCCCTTTTGATCGCTGTTCTCCTTCAGTTGTCAGTTTTCATTTCAAAAACCGCCCTTTTGATGGCCGCTGGCTTCTTTATTTTCTACGAAAGAAAGGATCTCAGAAGGATGCTTTCGGTTTTTATGTCTTTCCATGGTAGAGGATCCTGATCAGTTCGTTGGGCAATCCCTCTTTTTTTATACGCTCTTCCACGAGCTTTTTATCGTATTCTACCTCGATGAATTTGGTGTGAAGGGTCTCGGTGTCCACTAGGCCGAGGGTTGTTTTGTGGGCTCTTCCGGGCGGGAACCCGAGGCTTCCTGGGCATACTATGCGTCCATAGCGCGTCATGGCGTTAACCGGATACCGCGGGGAGGCCACCAAGAGCATCTCGTAATCTTTGACAGGCCTCATTATGGTTTCATAGTAGCTTGATGGCTGTTCTGGAAGAACTCTGCCTTCAAATGGATTTAGAGGGCTTCCGTAAACCCCGAATATATCGTTCTTTCCAATTCTGTCGACAAGGTATATGGGGGTGTCTCTGAGGGATTCTCGGCCTTCGTGCTCCAGTTTTTCCCATGTGTACCTCAGCGTGGTTTTGATGTATGGATTCAGGTCAAGGCGATCAATGTAGTCCTTCCCTTCCGCGTGCGGATCGCTGGCGGCTATGAGCTGATCGAGTTCACCTCTGATCACTTTAAGCTGGTTGCCCTTCCGGAGGCCTTTAAGTGTGTTCAGAACCTCTTGGGGGTATGGGAAGAGCCCCACGAGATTCCCCAGAACATAGTACTTCCCTATCTCGTATCCCTCCTCTTTCAGTTTCTCCACCTCTTCGAGGGCTGCTGCCAGGGCCGGGAAGTTCCCGGCAATATTGGCGAGAACCACAGCGTAGACCATAAACCCCATCCCCAATTTCCTTACTAAAATTAACTAAAAAGTGAGATATTTAAAGGTTTCGGGAAAGCCCATGTAAGGTGCATCCCTGTGAGTGGCTTCCCATAGAGGCTTCACTCCCCTGAGGGGACGATTTCTGGGTATGTCCACGGGTTCTTCAAAAGAGTCCTATGGCGGGCCGGCGGGGATTTGAACCCCGGACCTGCGGCTTAGGAGGCCGCCGCCCTATCCTAGCTAGGCTACCGGCCCATTGCCCGCTATCCCCCTCAGGGGAAGGATATTTAAAGTTTACGGTAGATTCCCTTTGGTGGTGTGGATGGTGGACGACTTGGATCTCAGGATTCTCAGCCTGCTCCAAAAAAACGCTCGTCTATCCTACAGGGAAATCGCCCGTGAACTCAGGGTTGCAGTTGGTACGGTCTACAACAGAATAAAGCGGATGGAGGAGGAGGGCGTTATAATGGGGTTTGCCCCGCTACTGGACTATGAGAAGCTGGGGTTTGGTTTAACCGCTGTTATCGGGGTCAAGGCAAACGGTCGTAAGATAATCGAGATCGAGCATGAGGTGGCCAAGGAGGACAGTGTCCTGCTTGTGTACGACATAACGGGGGAGTATGATATCTTTGTGGTCGCCAAGTTCAGGAACCGCGCTGATATGAACCGGTTTGTAAAATGGTTGCTCTCTCTCGATGGTGTGGAGAAAACAAACACCAGTGTTGCTATGCAGGTTGTTAAGGAGGAGCCGAGGGTACGGCTAACGAAGGACTAAAACCTCGTCAAGGAAGCGTTTGGCGAACTCGTCAAAGCTCTCAGCGGGCAGTGTCGTGTCCTCCCCGTTTACCTTTCCGTAGAATATCCATGTTTTCTCCGTTATCTCTCGGATTCTGGCGAAATCCGGATCTGCACCAACCACCATGCCGACGACCCTATCAAATTCCCCCTCGTTGGTGTCTCTAATAACACCTTCGATCACCACGACTTTACCGCACACCTCCTCCGGACACTGAAATTTGAAGGGGACTCCGGGCTTGGCCTCAACCGGTATGGTGAGTCCGGCGGCGTTGTAGATGAAGAACTTCATTCCCCTCACTCCAGTCTTATGAGACTGTCAACAGGGATGGTGTACTCCCCCTTTATCCTGTCGATTACATTGCCAACGCTCACAAGGAAGAACATGCCCACTGGCCTAGCGCCTGCCTGCCTGCACATTTCTAGGAGGGCTTTTTGAGTTTCACCACTCCTTATGACGTCGTCCACTATCAGGACGTTTTCCCCGCGTTTAAGGGCCCACTGCGGCAGGTAAAGGGTTGTGACACTCCCCGATGCACTTGGGATGTAGCTGACCTCATAGAACCTCTTAACCCCCACCTCCTTCTTCTTCTTTGCGTAGACGAGATCCACTCCAAGTTCCCTTGCCACGTGAACACCTATTGGGATGCCATCCGTGGCCGCCGTGAGAACTTTGTCGACGTTCCTGTCGCTGAATTTTCCCGCTACTTCTTCCGCCATCAGCGTCATCAAGGCTGTGTCACTGATGACGGGCATGTTGTCAAAAAGCCCGTGTTCGTCGAATTTGATCCTCTTCCGTACCTCTTCCTCGATGTTTATGTACGGTGTAAGAAGGTTCAACAGCTCCCGCGTCCTCTCTGTGCTGGGGAGCACCTTTCCCCGTACATATCTGTTCAGGACTGTAATCGGGAGTCCGGTTATTTTGGAGAGCTCCTCATAAGTGTAGCCCTTCTTGAGCAGTCTGAGAACCTTTACAAGCCTCAGCTTTTCCTGCACTGCCCTTAACTGACTCATTTTTACACCTCCGGTGCCAGAAGATTAACAAAAAAATGTATAAATACGTTTCGGTCATCGCCTCGAGTTCACAATCTCCCTGCGATGCATTATCAGCAGGTCGCCGTACTCTCCCATGAGGAATTTCCTGGTTAATGGCTCCCCCTCTGGATGCCCAATGCCCGGACAGAACCGGTCTCCTTTAACGTAGATCTTCATGAGGTTCTCATCCCTGATGAAGATAAAAGGGTAGAGCCTACACGCTAGGGGGCGGTGGTCATATATCTTGCACTTTTTCGTCTCTGGGTCAAAGAAGATGCAGGAATCGTTCAGTGGGTTCTTTTTGAGGGCGTAACCTAGGAATCTGTTGCCGCGGTAGAATGCCTTCTCATAATCCACGAATTCCCAGGTGTTGTAGCCCAGTTCCTCTATGCGCTCTATATCTTCATCCCGTAGTGGTATCTCCAGGTTATTGCAGCATAGCCCGCAGTTCTCAACGCACCTGAACTTGAAGGAGGGGTCATACTCCACTTCTAGGGTGTCCAGATGGACGGTGGCCACCCACCTCTTTTCCAATTCCTCACCCCCGATAGGAGCTGGCTATGAGGGTTTCGGTCATTTCAATGTTTTTGATCTTCCTCAGGACTTCATCGTGGAACCGATCCAGGATACCTATCTCAGGGGCCTCCACCCTCAGTAGCAGGTCGTATTCCCCATAAACCCTGTATATCTCCCTGATATCCTTCCTCTTTTTAAGTTCTTGGTAGACCTTTTCCTCGGTTCCTGGTTTGACAACCACAAGTACGAACGCCTCTATCATATTCCCAACCCCCCAAGGTTGAATTTGCGGGCCATTTTGGCCAGCTTCCTTTTGTCCATGCTTTTGAACATCTTCTTCATCTGATGGTACTGATTCAGGAGTTCCCGAACTTCTCTTGTTGTGGTTCCTGAGCCTCTGGCTATACGTTTAATCCGCGAGTAACTGATTATATCGGGGTTCTCAAGTTCTTCCTCCGTCATGGAGTCCATTATTATCCTGTAGCGTCTGAGCTTCTCCTCCCCCACCTTGACCATATCATCGGGCAAACTGTACCCCATGCCCGGGATCATCTGCAGTATCTGTTTTAAGGGGCCCATTTTCCCCATGGCCTCCAGCTGGGTGTACATATCCTTAAGGTTGAACTTACCCCGTAGGAATTTTTCAACGTCCTCCTCTTTGAGCCTCTGCTGTTTCTGCAACTCCTCAAACTTCTCCAGCAATCCCTGGATGTCACCGAGTCCGAGTAGTCTGGAAACGAAGCGCTTGGGATCAAACGGTTCTAGATCATCTATCCTTTCCCCAACGCCTATGAACTTTATAGGGGCCCCTGTGGCGGCGACCGCTGAGAGAGCCCCCCCACCCTTGGCCGAACCGTCCAGTTTGGTTACTATTATCGAACCTATGGGGGTGGCCTCCTTGAACGCTAAGGCCTGATTGTACGCCTGCTGACCCAGTGTCCCATCTATGACCAGAATTACCTCGTGGGGGTTTATTGATGAGGATATCCTCTTCATTTCCTCTATGAGGCCTTTTTCCTCCTTGTGTCTCCCCGCGGAGTCAACGATTATTACGTCAACTCCTCTTTCTTTGAAGTACTCAACCCCTTCCCTGGCCAGTTTTACTGCATCCTTCTCCTTTGGGTCACCAAAGACCTCCACGCCGAAGGGCTCCACGAGTTGCTTGAGCTGATGGTAAGCCCCAGGACGCCATGTGTCGGAACACACAAGACCAACTTTGTAACCCCTCTTCTGAAAATAGCGGGCGAGCTTTGCGATGCTCGTTGTCTTACCGGACCCTTGAATACCCACAGTTAGGAGGACCGTTGGTTTCTCCTTAATCCCGATGGGCTTTGCTTCGGTTCCAAGAAACTCCGTAAGTTCTTCGTAGACTATCTTGATTATGTGCTCCTTTTTCGAGACACCTGCAGGGGGTTGCTCCTCCAACGCGCGCTTTTCTATTGTTTTAGTCAATTGAAGGACGAGTTTAACGTTGACATCAGCCTGTATGAGTGCTCTCTGGATATCACGCACTACCGTTTTTATCGTTGCCTCATCCACGGTACTGGAACGGGCGAGCTTTCTAAGGGCACCGTTGAGTGCTTTTCCCAGCTTTTCCAGGGCCATCTCTCCCACCATAACTGAGTGGGTTTGATTGTTTATAAATGGTGGGGGTTGGCTAACATCCGGACTTGATGTGCCTTCATTCCAATATAATCGACAATCGACGATATCATGTTTAACGAATGTCTATCAGAAAACCTTTTATACCATAAAGTTGTATATAGATCGGTGATGCCTATGACAACGATAATTAAACGTGATACCCGGAAGTTTATGAGGGAACTGCGGGTTCATTACGGCGATGTTTGGAAAATGCCCTCCAGCAGGTACCTCTCTAAGCCAGATTTTATTGTTGTTGACCCCCGTACAGGCAAGAAAACCAAGGTTAGTTTCGTTTCACTTGACGATGGAGAGGTTGTTGGGGTCGTTTACGACGAGCTTGGATGATGTTTTCGTCTTTTGTCTTAATCTCTTTCACAGCCCACCGGCACCGGATTTTGTTCTGTTGCTTCTACACTACTGCGTTGTCGAGAAATCATTAAATACTTGAACTCCTTAAAGTTTCACGGTGAGAATAGATGCCCCGTGATGTTTACAGGGAGGCCCTTGATCTCGCTTCTAACATCAGGGACAGGTACCTTCGCGCTGTAACGTATGCAAAGATCGGTTACTACTTCTACCGCCTAAAAAACCCTAGGTACAAGGAGGCGTTCAAACGGTCGTTCAATGCCGTAGAGACCATAGAGAATCCCCCCCTGATTGTACGCGCGTTGATAGAACTGGGGACCTACCTTGCCAAGACAAGGGTCTCCAGCGCGAGTAAAGTCTTTCAGCAAGCGGATGAGATCCTCTCCAAATTCCCGCAACCCATCAAGGATGAGCTCCTTGGGGTTCTTGTACTTCGCCTCTTGGAGCTGGAAATGGTTGATGATGCCCTCTTCTACGTTGTCGACATAGAGGACAACGTGAAACGTAATGATCTCCTCCTAAAACTGCTCCGTGTGTACCTGAAGGCCGGAAGGATGCGCAAGGCGCGCTTGATCCTTGAGCGGTTAACGGACGAACCCTGGTACTCAATAGGATCCATAGAGACCATCAAGGAGCATCTTAAGAGGGAGGAGTTTGGTAGCGCAATACGGGTTCTCCGAGGGCTTAAAAGCGAGTACTGGCTGGGCGATGCAATGAGGGAGGTTGCCTCCTATCTGAAGACCGCTGAGGTTCCCAGGGCAACCTATGAGAAGTTCGTTGAGATAGCCTTGGGGATGTCGACGGAGAATGGATTCAACGTCCTGAAATCCCTTCTGGTAGGTCTTGCAGCTCAGGGGGAGTTGGACTTTGTGATTGGTGTCTTAAACAGGCTACCTGCTGACCAGAGACTGAAGATTGCCCATGATATAGCTCTGGCGGTTCTTGATAATGAGAGTGTCCTTGAGAAGCTCGTGGACTCACTGCAGGGGAAGGAACGTGAGGATCTTTCTCGTTTCATCCTCGATAATCTGCTGGAGGCCGGGCCCGACGTTAAGTATCGGCCCCTTACTGAGAAGATCGGAGGGCTCACAAACGACGATGCACTTCTCGTTAAGGTGGTCCGCTACCTGAGCAAGCTGGGCGACTTTGAGAAAGCTGCAAAGTTTGCCGATCGGGTGAGGGGCAACTATCTCCGGTCTCTCGCTTTCGGGGGTATTGCCATTGAGAGGCTTCAGAAGGGCGATATTGATGGTGCAATCGATGCGGCACTGGAGGTAAGGGATTCCAAGTGGGGTTCTTGGCTTCTGAGTGAAATACTAACCAAGATACTTGAACTTCAGACGGAAGGTCGGATCAGGGAAGAGGACATGGAACGCAAAGCGGAGAACCAACGTACTTTCTGGGAGAGGGGCTAACGTTTTAAGTTTCCCACCCTTTCTTACCCCGGTGATACCATGCCAAGGATAGCGATTATTGGAGGTTCCGGCGTCTACGACCCCAAGCTGCTCCAGAACGTCAGGGAGGAGTTCGTAAGCACGCCCTACGGAAAGGTCAGGGTGAAGATAGGGGAGTATGATGGAGAAGAGATAGCTTTTCTGGCCAGGCACGGCGAGGGCCACAGCGTCCCGCCGCACAGGATAAACTACCGCGCCAACATCTGGGCGCTACACGAGCTTGGTGTTGAGAGGATTCTCTCCACTTCGGCAGTCGGCTCGCTCAACGAGGCCATGAAGCCGGGCGACTTCGTGGTACTCGACCAGCTCATGGACTTCACTAAGACGAGGCACTACACCTTCTACGACGGTGATGAGAGCCCGCACGAGGGGAAGTTCGTCGCCCACGTGGACTTCACCGACCCCTACTGTCCTGAGCTGAGGGAGGCCCTCATCACGGCCGCGAAGGAGCTGGGCTTCAGCTACCACCCGACCGGTACCTACGCCTGTATGGAGGGGCCGCGCTTCGAGACAAGGGCGGAGATAAGGGCACTCAAGATACTCGGCGCCGACGTCGTTGGAATGACCCAGTGCCCGGAGGCGGTCCTCGCGAGGGAGCTTGAGATGTGCTACGCCAGTGTGGCTATAGTTACAAACTTCGCCGCGGGCATAAGCACCGAAAAGCTCACCCACACTGAAGTGGTTGAACTAATGGCCAAAAAGGGCGAGGAGATAAAGTACCTCCTTATGAAGTCCATCAGACACATCCCGAAGGACAGGAAGTGCGGTTGCAAGGACGCCCTGAAGGGTGCAACTGGCTGATTTTCATTATCCTTCATAAGGTGCTAAGGGTCAGCATGGGAAAGGACGCCGAGGGCTATCTTCCTTGGAGTTTTAGTGGTTTTTTTATAAACTCCCCACAAGTGAGCTGTACACCCTCCAGATAGCGACATAGCCGCTCCTGACGGCTTCTCCCGCGTTTTCAGTTGTTTACTCTTCATAGCAAACCTCCGGAGGAAATCAACTCTTAAAAATTCAGACGGGATATGTTTGCATGTCCTCTTCCGCCATCCGTTAGACGCTTGAACGATAGTGAAAGTAGCGCTGAAGCTTTTGGAAAAAGCTTGACCAAAAGAGCCCCCCTCTCCCTCAACGCTTTGGGCAGGCAAAGGGTTGTTATGGCGCCCCGGCGGGGATTCGAACCCCGGACCTCAAGGTCCGCAGCCTTGCGCCCTATCCAGACTAGGCCACCGGGGCATCTGCCAGCTAACCATTCTAAGAAACGCTTTATAAATTTAACCGTCT
>JALVUT010000089.1 GCA_027035445.1 Thermococcus sp. | reverse complement strand
CTCAAGGGTCATTATGCCCGAGACATACTCGATAATCTCCGGGACTTTGAATATCATCTCCGCAGTCCTTGAGAGCTGTCTGAGCTGGCCGTTGACCTTCAGCCCTATCTCAAGATTCGAAATGTCGAGCTCCCTCTTACCAACAACTCTTGGCCCTATCGGTGCGAATGTATCAAAGCCCTTCGCAACAGTCCAGGGAAGTCCCTTTTTCTTTGCCTCCCACTGCAGGTCTCTCGCTGTTATGTCGAGGAGAATCGTATAGCCCAGCACATAGTCCATGGCCTTCTCTCTCGGAATGTTCTTTCCCCTCCTCCCGATTATCACTGCGAGCTCAACCTCGTGGTCAACCCGCTCGCTCTTCTTCGGCAGGATTATCGTCTGATCAGGCCCTATCAAGGCAGAAGGGGGCTTGAGAAAAATCACAGGCTCCTCAGGGACTTCATGACCCAGTTCCTTTGCATGTTCGGCATAATTTCTCCCAAGGCATATTATCTTGCCCGGATTGACATCATAAAAGCCGTCGCGGAAGGGAAGGCGGATCACGATAATCACCACTTTCGATTCGACCGCGGACAGATAAACCCTGCCCATACGATGGCAAAGATAATAAGGGGAAGAACTAAGATCAAAAAGGTGGTGGAGTTGAGGAAGGTTCTCGTGAAGGAAAGCTTCCTCTTCATCCTCATAGTCCTCGCGAAGGTTTTCACGGGGAACAAGAAGGTCTCAGCACTCTTTGAAGACTCGGAGGTCTCCGAAAGTAGGGTCACTTTTCCGGAAGAGCTCGACTACGAGGTTGGAAGGGTTACCCTAGAAGGCTACTCCGATGTTCGTCCGAGAAGTAGGAGTTACCATGTGAAAAGAAGGTTTCAGAGCATGGGAAAGCACAGGGGGGGTTTTGTGGAGTTTCCCAACGAGCAGTTTAGAGTTCAGCTGCTCCGCGACGGGAGGGGAAGGATAGAAGCTCCGGCCGTTAGAGTTCTCAGCGAGCCCTACAGGAACGTCCTGCTGATTTTCTTCACCGATGAAGGCCAAGTTGATGGCTCGGGGAGCTTAACCCTGAACAGGGAAAGCGACGTTGCGACCGTAAGTTTCAGAGGAGAGGGAAAAGAACTCAAGGGGATGGTGCAGGCCGAGCTCTCAAAGGCAAGGAAGGTGAAGATAGAGGTCGGCTCTGGAAAGGTCTGGAAGAAGATAGCCGAGGGGATGAACTTCGACTTCAACTTTTCACCTCTGCCCGAGGAGAAGACGGTAGTCTTCGCCAACTACAAAACGGTCAGCCCCATATCGCTCATGAAGAGCCTCTGGAGGGATTCAGCGGTTCTCGGGCATGGAACCTTTGAACTCAAAGCCGTCTTGGACGTTCCGCTCGCGAGGGATGTAGTTGAAAAAAGCGCCTTCAGGGTAGAAAAAGAACAGAGAGGTTAGTTAACGAAAATTGATATCCCGTTAATGGTAGTCTGGAGCTTGGGGTTCAGAATGAAGTCGCCGGGGTCAATGACTATTCTCGCTGGCTGCTTATTCAAGACGAAGCTCACCTCACCAAACCCATTTCTGACCCACACCATCTTCTTCCCAATGACAGTTCCGTTGGAGTCGTAGACAGCAACACTCACAGGCATCGTGAAGCCAGAGGAGTCAACGAGTCTGAAGGTTAGCCTCTGTGTAGAGTCGTTTTCAAGCTTCAAATCCTTAACGTTGTAGTTGGGAACTAGGTTCGTTTTGAACCACTCGTCAAAGAACCACCCCAGCTTCTGACTGCTCACGTTCTCAAAGATTCTCTGCAGAGTTCCAACGTCCATGCTGTTAACCCCAGCCCTACGGCCGTATTTCTCGAATATCACCCGGTAAGCCTTGATAATACTCTCGTTCCCGATGACTACTGACAAGGAGCGAAGAACGAAAAAGCCCCTGCCAAAGACTATGTCTCCAGATTCGTTACTTGATATCGCCTGAGCCAGCGTGAGGTTGGACGTATAGCTGAGAGCGTAGGAATCCATGAATTTAACGAATTCTTGGGCATATTGCGTGTTATCCGCCTTCATGCTGACGAAGATTGGCCACATGCCCAGGAAGTTCACGAGCGATGGAGATAATGAAACATTCGAGAATATGAGCCAGTCCTTGTACAGGACGTAGAACACTGAACCATAATCCAAGTAACGCTTGAGGTAAACGGCATTCCGGGTGAGTGAAGCATAAGAACGAACCAAGTATGGGTGCTGTACATACCATACCTTTCCATTCGCATCGTAACCCGTGTATTCCTCAAAGGTTTTGAGTCCTATCCGGGTAACGTTGACGAGCTCCTTGGAGGTATCCTCGGAATACCAGTTCCCGAGGAAGACCATGGTAACGTTGAAGCTCCCGACAGAAACGTTTTTGACAACCAAATTGGGGTAAATATAAGCGTATCTGAAATTGCTCAGCTCATTAAAGTTTTTCAAGGTTTCAGTGCCCGAGAAGATACCATATGCCGGAATAACAAACTTCTCACCCGGGAGTTCGTAGTGCAAGTTAAGACTGAGGTTCTGCACCACAGGAACGGCGCCAAGAAGCACCGGAACAGCGAGAGCCCACTCTGGATTGTACATGGAGGCATATTTCCCATAATCGAACCTCAAAATCAGGGTCAGATTGAAAACTGAATCGTTTACTGGAATCCTGTAGAGGATAAGCCAGCCCGAGTGGGGATAGCTGAAGTGACCACTGTACATTCTGGGATAGGCGTAGACCTCAACGGGAGACGATGCCAAGTCAACGACCTTTCCGTTCACGATAACCGTGACGTTTATAACTGAGGGATTTTCGTTGGGCACTTCCCCCAGAACCTCGATGGCCTTTGCCTTACCGTTCCTCATCACGCCTGTGAAGTCTACGGTAACGACACCCTTTGAGTAGGTGAGATAAACGTTTCCTGCATACTCCCCCATATCCTTCCAGTGGAAGTCCATGCCCCTAATGGTGACCCCCTTGATTACCTTCGCGTTCCTATATTCCCAGGGGGGCACGGAGGGTAACGTGGTTGAAATTTGAACCGGGGAAATGGTGGCGGTCTGTGAATTCCCTGAGGGCGCACTCGTTGACGTTGTAGGGGTTTTCCCTCCAATACAACCTGAGGCTAAAACGACAAAGATTAGAATCGCCGCCAACAGGGGCTTAGAACTCACATTTACCACCTAGTAAAAGTTAGAAAGAGGTACATAAAAGGTTATCGCCTCAACGACTCGGGAATGCTCCTGTCCCACTGCTCCCTCGCCAGTTCGCCGGCGTATTTGAACTCCTCCACCTTCTCCTCGGCCTCCTTCCTCTTCTTCTGGTGCTCCTTAAGGAACTCCTGCACCTTCCTTATCAGGTAGCGCTTGCACTCACCACACATAAGGGCCCCGCTCTTGCACGCATGGTAGCGCTCCATGAGCTTTTTATCATCGGGCTCGAAGAATATCTCCAGCCACTTAAAGACGACGCACCTCTCGGGGTTTCCGCCCTTTTCACGCTGCTCCTTGAGCGTCGGCTGGCCGCCTGTTAAGGCATACCTCCATATTTTCTTTCCCGCCTCCTCGGGGTCATCCGTCAGATAAACGGCAGTTTCGGGCTTGCTGGCGCTCATCTTCCCTTCGAGGCCGATAAGCCCGGGCACGAACTTGCTGTGAAGGGCTGCCGTCTTGTAGTAGCCGAGGCTTTCAGCAAAGTCCCTCTGGAGCCTCCAGTAGGGGTCCTGATCAATTGCCGCTGGAATCAGACAGCGCTTCCTCTCGAAGAAAGTCGGAGCGGCCTGAATTGCCGGGTAGAATATCATCCCAATCTTGCTCTGGTCGGTGAAGCCGAAGACAGCGCGAGCCATCGAATAGTTTATCTTCTTGGCTATCGGTATCGCCATCTCGTAAATCTTGGTGAACTCGCTGTCCTGGAAGATGAAGGTTTTATCAGGGTCGAAGCCAACGGCTATGATGTCAAGGATGTTGTCGTAAGC
>JALVUT010000088.1 GCA_027035445.1 Thermococcus sp. | reverse complement strand
AACTCCTGGGGAAGTTCGGCTGGGAGTGTGTCACCGTTTCGGACTCCGAGATAATCGAAGCCCAGAGGGAGCTCGCCGGGGAGGGGCTCTTCGTCCAGCCCGCGAGTGCCACCGGTGTGGCGGCGTTGAAGAAGCTCGTCGATAGTGAGAGCATAAGAGAAGGCTCAAAGGTCGTTTCAATTCTCACCGGCTCAGGTTTGAAGACCCTAAAGAGCGCGCCTGAAGGGGAAGTGGAGGACTGTCCACTCGAAACTTTAGACAATTGCTTGAAGAGTAGATGAATACAGTTGGGCACGAAATACTTATATTAGTTAGAAGTGGAATATACCATTGAGCCACTCGGTGGCTCCCTTGAGAAGAAGTGGAGGTGGCTCCCTTGAGAAGAAGTGGAGGTGGCTCCCTTGAGAAGTAAAAAGAGGCTTGCAGTGATGGCAGTAATTACAGTGATTGTTCTACTGGTCGCAGTTCCAGCAGTTTATGGAGTTCAGCCCGACAACGCTGGAGTCTTTTACTCCACGTACCTTGACTGGCTCCAAGGAAAGCCAGTGGGACTGGCACAGGTGAATCCAATCCTTCCACATAACGTCGAAAAGGCAACGCTAGTGGTCATTGATTACACCTCGGGCCAGCCAAAGGTTCTCTACAAGGGACCGTTCATGAGTCCGATGGTAAAGATAGAGAGGATACCAGTAGGAACGAAACTCAAAACTGTTACAGAGAACGGAAGGGTAAGCCAAGTCACGGTCACGGAATACAGGCCCGTTCAACTGCTGGTTATCGTCTCAGCAAAGGACTACTGGGGAGCAAGGTTCGTTGAGTTCACACCGGATAAACCCATGACTCCAGTAAATGCCAAAGTGCCCCTGCACCGGGATGGCATTGGGGAGTCTATAAAGAACCTCGGAACGGGCTTTCAAGTTACCACTGAAACTGTAGGAAGTGCATACATGGACTTGAAGATATTTAAACTTCACAGTGTTCCCGGAGTAGAAGAAACAGTGGTAATAAACAATGGCAACACTATTGCGCTAGATTCCTTTTCACAGGCAGTGGAATCATGGGAAGACCCATCACCAACGGGTTGGGAGCGTTCTGGAGCGGTCAATACAGTATTCGGATATGGGGCACCCGTCCCCACTTCTAACGGTGAGATGAAAATCGTCTATGGCCACGTTAGATACAAAGCGGACAAGTACACGGTCTGCGGCTATCTCGTATGCAGGACGTTTTACGAGCTCAAGCCTCAGGAAATCGAGTACTTTTCTAAAATAGACACCAAGAGCGACCCTGAAACAATTCCTTCAAACCTGCCCAAGAGGTATCACCTTAGAAGTGCAGGCAACAGCTTTACAGTTTACTTTGACAAGAGCAACGACGACGGTGGGGTTTATTTCTCAACATCCATATCGACCTGCTTTGGAGAGGGAGTCACTATATGCTTCACAGGCAACGTGAACACGTACAGAAAATCAGACGGCAATAGGCCCAGTATTAGGGTCATAATCCACAGCTGGCACGGAGACAAACTTTATTTTGCCAAATACTCCTCCAGGGGCAACTACTATGAGGTTCCACTCCAGTGGGGCTGAACTTTTTAAACCTCTTTCCCTATCCTGAAAAGGTGATACCATGCTGGCCGGAATTGGACTGATGCCCCACGGAAACCCGGTTTTAGACCCGAAGGATGAAAAAACGTTGAAACTCGCCAATGTTTTGAAGAGCATAGGCAGAGCCTTTGCCAATGTCGACTCCTACGTCCTCATAAGCCCCCACAACGTAAGAATGAGCGACCACATTGGAATCGTTATGGCCGAGCACCTCGTTTCCTGGCTCGGCTTTGAAGGGAAGGAACTTCCCGGTGAGTGGGGAACCTGGAGAAAACTGGCCGAAAAAATTTACAAAGAAGAGAAAGACGCAGGAATGCCGGTAGTTGATTTGAACTTCGCCTCATTGAGAGGTGAGTACTCACGCTGGCCCTTGAGCTGGGGGGAGCTCATCCCACTCCAGTTCCTTGAGAAGAAGCCACTCGTCCTCATGACGCCGTCGAGAGGAATCGATAGAGAAACCCTCATAAAGTCGGGCGAAATTCTCGGGAAGGTCCTCGAGGAGAGCGGTAAGAGGATAGCATTAGTAGTCAGCGCAGACCACGGACACGGACACAGCGAAAAGGGTCCCTATGGAAAAGTCAAGGAAAGCGAGGAGTACGATAGGCTTATTATGGAGCTGATAAACGAGAACCGCCTTGAGGAACTCCCAGAAATCCCCGAGGAGCTGGTGAGCAAAGCTCTGGTGGACAGCTACTGGCAGATGCTGATGATGCTCGGGGCGATGAGAGTTGCCGACTTCGAATTGAAGGAGAGCGCCTACGCCTGTCCAACTTACTTTGGCATGGCGGGAGCACTGTGGATCAGAACCAAGTCGCTCTAACCTATCAAAATCCCCCCATCAAACCTCATGTGGGGGCCACCTGAACCGACCCACACCATCTGTGTGCCCTTCCCACACACTCCCAGGGCAGTTCCAAAGTCATCCCCAACGGCGGAAATCCGTTTAATGGCCTCAACAGCGATTCCAGTTATTGAGGCGTCCTTTATAGGCTCGGTCAGCTCCCCGTTTCGTATTGCATACCCCAGTTCAACGCCAACCTGGAAAGCAGTGTTGAGCTGAGCCTGACCACCCCTGGGAAGAAGGAGGTAGTAACCAAACCTGATATCCTCGATCATCTCCTCAAAGTTCCAGTCCCCGGGCTCAAAAAAGGTATTTCTCATTCTAATCTGTGGGGGGTTAAGGTAATTCTCTGCCCTTGAATGCCCGTTCGGCTCGATACCCAGTCTAAACGCCCACTTCCTGTCAACCAGGAGTTCGTTCAGGATTCCGTCCTTCAAAATTTCCACCTTTTCAACCGGGACACCCTCATCATCGTATTTATCGTTCCCAAAGCCGTTCTCCATCACACCATCGCTCATGCTCACGAACTCGGGAGCTACCTCCTGACCAAGCATGCCATTAAGAGCCGATTTCTGAGTCAGATCAGCCTCTGCAGGGTGTCCCAACGCCTCGTGTGCAATCAGCGCCGAGAACTTCGGGGAAAGCACAATCGGCCATTCACCCCGCTTAGGCCTGACTGCACGAAATTGAGGATGGAGACGCTCCAGTATTCTCCCGGCAACTTCCTCGTTTGGGTTCGTCTCAAAAATTTCCCAGCCGGTATCGACTCCACCGATATTATCCCCCGCTGAGGCAACGGTGCTACCTGATCGTCCAACAGCGGTAGCCCTCTGGAAAAGGTAGTTGTAGTCCCATTCGATTTCCGTTCCCTCACTCGTTACCAGAATCTTCCTACCGCTGCCGTCCTCATAATGAACCCACACGGATTTAACGGCAGGGTCTTCATAAAGCAGGGAGCCCAGTTCCTCAACGTGGGAAACTTTCTCTCCAAGGCTTATCTGAGAGGGTTTGACCCCCATCCTGCTCTCTACGAAATCCTTCACAGGCTTAATCTCCGCCAGTTCAATTTTCTCCTTCTTGGCCAGGGCGGCAGCCTTAGCAAGCCGGCAGGCTTCATCAATCGCCCGCTCAACGTCGTTTAATCTGCTGGTCGCGGAAAACCCCCACGCACCGTCTGCTAAAACCCTAACACCAAGGCCTTCCCTCAGCCTTTCGGAGAAGGTATCCAATCTGCCATCCCTGTAGTCGAGGGTTAAGACTCCAACGCTCTCAAACCTCAGTTCCACGTATTCCGCCCCAAACCGCTCCGCCCATCTAATGGCTCTTTCAAGCCGGTCAATCAATCTTCCACCTCCACGTCAAAGCTAATCTCAAGCAGCTCCCTGCTCCTCCTGAAGCGGGCTTTTCTGATTTTTATTCTCCCTATCTCTCCCGTCGTCTTGGTGTGCTCTTTGTTGCACGCGTTTACATTCCAGTCCTCGATGACGACCACCTTCAGCGTACTGACCTCCGGAGGGATTGGAAAGATGTCGTACAT
>JALVUT010000087.1 GCA_027035445.1 Thermococcus sp. | reverse complement strand
CCGCTTTTGAGCGCTATCGTTGCGTCGGTAACGTTTAGGCGTAGCGTTTATAACGCCATCTTCTTCAACTCATTCTCTCCTGGTGTGCTCGCACAGGGGTTTGAGAAGCTGGCTGAGCGCCTTCTTTCGGATAGCACTAGTACCAAGGACTTGATTGCCATTATCAAACTTATTGCCGACACGCACGGCATCGAGGCGCGGCAGCGTGTAACTCACGATGTGAACGTAGCTGGTGGTATCAAGGTGCAGGTTGAGGTGCCATTCAGCCCTGAACAGGTTTTTGGCAAAGCTGAGGTTATAGATGCCGAATATCGCGAAGCTCCTGCTTTACCTAGAGAGAGCGAGGGTGAACTGGTACACGAAGCACCCGAATTCGCCAGAGAAGACGCTCAAGAGTTTGTCGAGGTTGGGTAAGCGTGCCTACTCACGTCGCAGGTTTGCAAGATACGCCGGACGTTGGCCTAAAGATACGGCCACCTAAGGGACCTGTTGCACGAAAGTGGTCGGGCTTTTTCATGCTTGGTGAGCCTGGGTGGTACGAGCACGCTAAAGAGGCGGTGTTTGTTGGCGGGGTTGGGTCAGGAAAAACCAATGCCCTTGTTTCGTCGCTGCTGATTTCTGCCCTGACATACCCAGGTTCGCGCATAGCGCTTGTACGTGATACCCGCGAGAACCTTAAGGCGTCTACCCTGCAAACGCTAGAAGAGCTTGCAGAACCGTTGATTGCTAGTGGAAAGTACAGCCACATACAGTCTAGAAACCTTATTCAGATTGGCGATGACTTCGATGACCCGAAGCGCCACTCCCAGGTTTTCATCTTCGGATTGGACGACCCGAAGACCCATAAGAAACTTGTGGGAACGGAGTGGTTCAGAGTCTACGTGGACCAGCTCGAATCCGTTGACCGTAAGATTTACGAGCAGCTTATCCTGCGAATTCGCCAGAAGGTTTACCACAACGGTCGTCTAGCGTCGAATTACATCAAATCAACGGCCAACATTCAGTATGGGCGGAAGACTTGGTTGTACAAGCGCTTCAATGTTGGTGCGCGCGAAATTACAGAAGATGTTTTTGAAAAGCGCGTTGAGGGAAATATCAACGGCAAACGGGTTGTTGCCTACCGTGTAATGTTCAAGTCGGAATACGGCGAGAACCTGAGCCTGAACCCGCAGTATGACGAGATGATGGTGTTGGCCGAAGAGCAGGCCAAGCCGTTCATGGCCGGTGACTTTGAGGCAAGCTATGACCTGCTCTTTCCAGAGTTTGAGAACGATAAGCACGTTTATCACGAGATAGGTGGAGAAGACTACTCGCGCTTCGACTTATACGTGGGGATGGACTTCGGTATTTCATCTCCAACTGTTTTTGTATACGGGTTGGTGGATAGATATACGCGCGAGATTTTTATTGACGACGAGTACGTAGAGAATGGCCTTGATGCTGCTGAGTATGCCACCGCGCTAGCAAACAGGTTGCACCACTATGTTAGCGCTGGTGTGCGTAACGTTTACATTTACGCAGACCCGAACATCTGGAACAGGACTGGCGTAGGCAACACAGTTGCTGAGGTTTTTGAGCGCGTAATTGGTAGCACGGTTCGCGGGCGCATATCGTTTGACAAGGCATATATCAAGGGTTCTGCTGGGGCGAGGTTGCAAGAAGATACCATCAATGCTATCAAGGAGGGGTTAAGGGCGCGTACTGTTCGCGTGCGAAACTCGGCGGTAAACGTCATTAATGTTCTCATGGATGCCACGTGGGAAGACATCCGCAAGGACCGCCACCCAATGACCGATACTTTTGATGCGTTGCGTTACCTCGTTAATAACGTTCCACCGCTCGTGGTTGCAGATGACGACGATGATGAAGAAAGCGAAGAATATGTAGCTTGGTGGGGCTACAAAGAGGTGAGTGCATGAGCGGTGAGAACTACGTACCGGTATGTTGTTCTTCAAAGACGCCGCGCGGCACGTGGCTTGCCGTGAGGATGGTTGACATCTTCGGCGAGGGAAGCGCGCACCCGTCTTTCATCTATGAAGTTACCGCACCAGGTAGCGGTGCTTCTTTTTCCTCCGGTGACCTAATCGTTGTTCCTGATGGGCGCGTGTTGCACGAAACGTGGACAGACGGGTTCATCCGCGAAGATGACGTATGGGCCATGTGGAATAGCGGCACCGAGCAACCCATCCCAATTAAGACTACCGTTTGGGCCGACAAGCTGAGCGTTCAGCACCGTGCTGGTGCTGGTGGGTATGTGGATTGGCTGTGTGCGAGTATCCGCTCTTTTGATGGCGGATATGTTACCGACCTCACCGTCGGAGAGAGTGTGCTAGTGGACATTACCGATGCTATTATCGTAAGTAAAAAGAACGCCGACCAGTGGCTGTTTTTGGCCGACTCAATCGTGGCGAGGTGCACCTGATGCTTCCTCTTCCTTCTCTTCCTGGTGATGAGCAGGAAAACCAACTTCGCACCCTGCAGGAGGTGCCATTCGCCAACGAGGACATGTTGTCCGGCGACGACCTCGTTGCGCTGGAGGACATGGTGCGGTATTACCTTGACCGCGCCAGGGGCGATACGGCAAAACCAACTGAGCGGGCAAAGAAGTGGCGCAAGTATGTGTCCATGCAGCCGCCCGACGAGCGCCCATTTAAAGGTGCTCCAGGTATCGTCACGCCGATTATCCGCCAGAAGGTTGATGGCGTTCGCGCCCACATTCAGGCAAGCGTGGACCAGAACCCCATGTTCGTGGTGAGGCCGCGCACTGCGAGTGCTGGTGCTGCAAAGCCGGACATGGAGCGCCTGATGCAGATTTCGATGGATGAAACGGATAGCCGCCTTGAGATTATCAAGGCTATCCGCGATGCTGTCGAAGTTGGCACCGGGCACCTCAAGCACGTGGTTTATAAGGGCACGGACGGCGAGTATGCTGTGGCCTCGCGTTACGTTCCTTTTGAAGATATCTATGTTTGGCCCGCTACGATTACTCGCACCAACGCCATCAACTACTTTGAGCGTTACAAGGAAACTCTGGGTACCCTGCTCCTGAATGCTGAGCGCGGTGTCTACGACCCAGATAAGGTCGAGCAGCTTATTGACCGCGAAGACGATATCAAAGAAAATGATGTAGAGGAGTTGTGGGAGTGTTGGGTGCGCTTCCGTGGTGACATCTACGAGGTGCGTTACCACGAAGAGGTTGGCATTTTATCGCACCGTAAGTCTACATGGGGTGCAATGCTCAAGCGCGCTCCCTATGACCCCATCTACATCGAGCCGTCTCAAAATTCATACTGGGGCGACAGCATTCCACAAATCCTAGAGGGTCTTCAAGAGGTTAGTGATGCGGCGTTTAACTCAGAGGTTCTTCAGGCGCAGTTTAGACTGAACCCAATCCGCATCGTTCGCCAAACCTCACCCGCCTACCAAGAGCTTCGCAAGAAGAAGTTCGTGCCCCCTGGCTCCGTACTTCCTGGTAGCCAAGACCCGAGAGCGGATATCTATATCCACAACGAAGCAATGCAGCCGTTCTCGGTACAAATGCTTGAGCTTGCAGACAAGCTTTCTGAAGAAGCAACGATTAGCGACCTCCTTGTCCCGGGTCAATTTACTGGCGGGCGCAAGACAGCTACAGAGGTCAATGCGCTAATTGGAATTGGGCAGCTCAAGCTGACGAATTACTATCGCAATGTGATGTACTCACTTAACCGCCACGCTAATGACAAGTGGCGTCTTGTTGCTACCTACTCCGGCAACGATTCGCTGGCAGCGCTTGCAAACTCGTCTGAGTTCTACTGGGAGGTGAACGGGAAGGAGACGACCACGGAGAGGGAGATGCGCCTACAACGCCTGCAATTCCTTCTCAACCCTTCCTTCCTCCAGTCGTTGCAGCTCTCGGCGAGCAATCCGTTTATGCAAAAAGTGATTGCAGCAATGCTTGGTGCTTTGGGGCTACAGGACATAGAGGACGCGGCCAAGGAGGTAACTCAGGGTGGAATGGGAC
>JALVUT010000086.1 GCA_027035445.1 Thermococcus sp. | reverse complement strand
GCAAAGATACTTGGAAAAGCTTGAGAAGTTCGAAGAGGAGTACGAGTTCATAAAGGGCCACAAGATAACGGACGATATCACGCTTAGGGCACTCCTGTATTCACTCCAAGTGTGCGTGGACGTTGCCATGGACATCGTGGCTATGCTGACCAAAGACTTCGGGATAACCGTTGAAGATGACTACACCAACATAGAGCGGCTTCAGAAGATGAGAGTCCTAAGCGAGGAAGAAGCGGCAGTTTTGCGGAAATACAACGGTCTGAGAAACGCGATAGTCCACAAGTACGACAAGCTCGACCTACGCTCGGTCAAAGAGGGCCTGAATAGAATAGACGAGCTGTATGAAATAGTTTTGAAGCTCGTGGAAGAGTACGAAAAGCTTGAAGACTGACTTAATAGACCAGTCCAAACAGGAACAGCGGAATCCTGCCCTTGCCCGTGAGAAGGCCATCGACCGCTATGTAGTCTGGCTTCTGGTAGCGGCCCTTCGATTCACCGCCGATCTCGATAATCCATTCGCCAACTTTAAAGTCCGCCGTTTTCTCCCCCCTCTTTCCCTTTAGGTAGCAGAGGTCGAAGTTCCTCAGGTGGTTCACAAAGAACTCCTCTCTGAGGGCACCTTTATGGGTGTCAAAGCCCTTCCTGGCAAAGAACTCCCTCAGCGGGACAGTGAGGTATAGTTTAGGTTCTTTCCTAGAACTGCCACAGGGGTTGATTTCAATCAGGAGGCCGGCCTTTGAAAGGTCTTCTACCAGCCTTATCGCCATGTTCTTGGAGACTTTGAGGGCCCTGGCTATCCGTGAGTAGTTAGCCTCGAACGGGGCGGACTTGGCGACTATATAGAGAAGTTTGAACGCATCGGTCTCGTACTTAACACTAACCTCTCGCAGGGCAGGAAGGTCTTCGAGGATTACCTTTCTGATGGAGTTGTCAAGGGCGTCGTAGAAGCCACTCTTTGGATACAGCACTCCACCCTCACGCATGTATTCCCTCCAGAGCGGGTGGAGCTCAGTGTACATATTTGTCAGGTCAAACGCTCTGGATAGGACTTCTTCCAGTGAATACCTTGGGACGTCGAAGCCCCTCTTTATGTTGAGCCACTCTCTGAAGGAAGCGGGCGGAAGTTCCTTGAGGACAACCCTCCTCGACAGGTCGGCCCCCGAATGAACCAGATCTATGGCCGATGAACCTGAGAAGAACACCCTTACCTCATGCTCGTCGTAGAGCGTCT
This sequence comes from Thermococcus sp., assembly GCA_027035445.1. The sequence goes on along the minus strand of JALVUT010000086.1, from coordinate 2,782 downwards.
TTAAGTCCTCGGCCCAGTCCGCTTTTCTGTGGATTTCATCGATGAAAACGTTTCTGTACCCCATCTCCGCGAGGGCCTTCACCACCTCGTAGAGGGAGAAAGGCTTTATGAGGGTTGAATCAGCGGAAAAATAGACGCTCTTCTCGGTCTCGTTGGCAAGCTGGAGCAGAAGGACTGTCTTACCGACACCACGAATGCCCTTAACGCCAACGTAATATTCCTCATCAATAGTTTTAAGCTCGTCAAATAGGAACCGCCTCTTCGGGAACTTCCTCGCCCACGCCATTACCCGCCTGCTCGTGGCGATGAGTGAAGTGAGTATCCTCTCGTCCATGTTTTGAAGTTGGATTCATTATTTATAAATCTTGTCCTCATGTGGAGACGATATGCATGCATATCGTTCATGGAAAAGAACGAAATGTCAGCGCATCACCTTCCACACCAGCAGAGGGAACACCAGCGTCGCATCGGCCCATATCTCCACGTAGTCCGCCTTCGCCCGTATCTTGCCCCAGCTGATGCCCTCGCTCGGCGGGGCGCCGCTCAGCGAACCGTCCCAGGGAATAGCGGTTGTAACGTAGATCGCGTAGTCCGTCCCCCCTCGGAAGAGGTTCGCGTTGATTATGGCATGCTTTGGCAGCGAACCGCCGAGGATTATTGAGGCGGTCTCTTTAGCGGTAATGGCCAGATTGTTGAGCTTCACTATGTCGTTGGCGATGTCTATGATCAGCTCCCTGTCACCTCTTTCTTCCTTGAAGAAGTAGAGCATGTCCCCAATGGAGCCGTCTGTAATTGCAGGACAGAATATCGGCACATCCCTCTTGTAGGCCCAGTAGATTATAGAGCGCTCCTTCTCCTCTCCGAGCTTCTCGTCCATGTATCTTCCGAGCTCGTGGATGAACTCGCTGGCCGTTAAAGGCCCCCTCTCGCGCTCCATCTCAAGAACCCGCTCGAAGAAGGGTATCATGTACTTCTCGAACTCGATGTAGCGGTCGTTGGGCACGAAGATGTTGCCTATCCTGTTGATGCCCTTCTCGCGCATCTCGGCGTCGTTCACCTTCCAGTCGCCGAGGACGAAGGGCTTGAGGGCCTTTATGAAGTCCTCCTCGATTCCCCCTGCAGTGGTTACTATTACGTCGACCTCCCCCTCCTTCACGAGCCATGCGATCAGCTCGCGCAGGCCAGAGGAGACTATGTTGGAAGTGTAGCCGAGGAAGACGCGGACTTCTTTTTCCTCGGCGCGCTTTTCCTCAATCTTCCTCCAGATTTCGATGGCCCTCCCGAGGTGCGTCGCCTGGAAGCCTATTCTCTCGTAATAATCGAGCACTTCCTCGAGCCCCCTGACTTCATCCAGCCACGGCCCCTCTATCGGGGTTCCCCCAACCTCTTCGCTCTCCTTAAGGACGATGTCTTTCGGCTCGGTCATGAGTGAGAGTTTGGGAGGCGGTGTTTAAAGGTTTTGTATCTAAGCACGTTTTCTTGTCATCCCTAGCAATTGACAGGATCATCCTTGATAATCAGACAATTAACATTAAATTAATTGGCTGCATGATGATGTTGAAAAAATTTATATTCTATGATGGTAGTAACTATTGTATACAAAACCTTAAGAGGTGGTACCACGACAAGGCTAGAAACATTGCCTTGATGTCCGCTGTTTTACCATCATAAAACTATGATATTGGGTGAATAGTAATGAAGAAGGATAGCATCAAAAAGCTCGCCATTCTCCTGATAGTTTTTGGTATTCTCGTCAATTTCATACCGGTTGCATCCTACTATCTCGGAACCTACGTTCATGTCACCTCCAGAGGTGCCTTGAGGAAAGGTAGTACCTTTGAGTTCTGTTCTGGCGTTGGGACTTTTTATGATAAAAAAACTAAGGAACCCTTTGCCCTTGGGTTTGTGCTGAACTTGACTTATGATGGGCCAAAGGATTATGTTGTCACTTACAATGTCTACAAACTCAAAGGTAGTCGCTGGAAGGTTAATCCAAACACGCGCCCAGACTCCCGGTTCTATGGATCTGATGGGGTAGAGTTCATAGAGCACGGAAAAAAGATACTTTCCTCGAATGATGGGCTTGTGCATCTTGTTTTTTCTGGGTTGGTATCGAGTTCATGTAATCTCTCTACGTTCCATACATTTCCCAATCGCTTTTACGGGTTTCCCAGGGTGTTTGAGTGCAATCATAATGGCACGGTGGGAATGTACACGAGATTCCAAGATGGAAAGGTGCTTCTGTTACAGACCTATACCTCAAATATGACCCTGATAAATTCATTGTTATCTCTTACAAACGTTTCAGTTAATGAAACAGGGGGAGAGGTAATGGGTCTTTTCCTCAGCGGTGGCAACACTATACCGCCACAGGATTGGGCTGGCTGGTTAAAGTACGGATTTGGTGTTTCGTTTCCGCTCAACGTAGGGTTTGTGATCATAGGCATGCTTATGCTGATAGTGGCATCGAGGAGGGTCTGATTTGGAGATTGAACTCGAAGTCAAGGATCTGAGCTTCAGCTACGATTCGATAAACATGGCACTTAGAGATGTTTCATTTAACCTCAACGCCAGTAGGATTGGAATCGTCGGCCAGAATGGAAGCGGAAAGACAACCCTTCTGGCGATTCTTATGGGGTTTTTAAAGCCAGATAAAGGAAAAGTCAGAATCAACGGCCTCGTGCCCTTCAGGGAGAGGGGTAAGTTGCTGGGGGTGTTTGCCCCGGCCTTTGAAAAGGGACGTCTTCCCTACGGAATGAAGGTGGAGGAGCTCATACACCTG
>JALVUT010000085.1 GCA_027035445.1 Thermococcus sp. | reverse complement strand
TTCCTCTCAATTTCTCTGCGTATTGCTGCCGCTGCAAGGGAAACGATTGTTCTGGTGCTGTACTTCTTCTTGAGCGTTTCAAGCCTCTCTTTCACAACAGCTTTAACATCAATTCCAAGCTCTTCAGCCCTTTTTACAAGGTTTGGCTCCTTTTCCGCCAAAAAATTAAGAATAGCGGACAAATCTGCCGCCACAACGCATCACCCCCAATTACAAAAACTTTTGGAACCTTCTTACCCCGATAATTCTACCTTCCTCATCCCGCACAGCACTGACTCCCGTTGTGTCCGGTGCAACGACATCCTCCCTACCCAGCCTTGCAACAGCTTGTGCGACCAGCGAGCTAACCACGTAAACCACGCCCGGCTTTGGCGGGGGCAGGCCTTCAACCTCACCAAAACCGGAGCGGACTACTGGTATGCCGTTGATTTCCCCTGCTGGCTCCTGCACCACTTTAACCCGTACAATCTGTCCAGACGGTGGCAGTTCGACGACCTCGCCGTTCTCTTTAAAAATAGTTATGGTGTGCGGCGTCAGGTTTACGAGTTTTACATGTTTTGCCTCACTCATCTAACCACCTCTAACCCTGTCAAACCATGTGGTAAGTAAGCTTTATAAATCTTTCGCCTGAATGACCGGGCATGAAAAAGATGGTTATGAGAAAAGTGGGCACGGCAATAACAGAAGAACAGTTCAACAAACTGCAAAAGCTCGTAGAGATGGGGGAATACGGGAGTATCAGCGAAGCTGTGAGGGACGCAGTCAGACAGCTACTGAGGTCTATAGAGGAGCAAGGCCTGATAAAATGAGGGTTGTAGAGGTTCACGGCGTCAGGTTCTATGTTACGCCTTTCGGGAAATTCCCGTCCGTAACGTCTATTCTCTCGCTCGTTCCAAAACCAGCTCTCGAAGAGTGGAAGCGCAGAATGGGCAAAGACGCAAAGAGAATAGCGGCAGAAGCGGCAGTAATCGGCACGGTGTGCCACTACCGGATACTAAACAGGTATTCCATCCGGCAGCTCGAGCCACCCACCGTACACCTACCGTGGAAGGACAGTCTAGAATGGCTGGAAGAGCTGAACTACAGAGCTGAACTTGCAGAGCAAATGTGGGAGGAAGCGGTAAAAGACGCTGACCTTACCCCGCTATACGTTGAGCACACGCTGGTAAGCAGGGAGCACAGATTTGCTGGAACGTTCGACCTTCTCGCAAAGATTAAAGACTTCAACGTGCTGATTGACCTGAAAACGTCGAAGGAGTTATGGGACACCTACAAGCTGCAGCTCGGTGCGTACTACATCCTATGCAAGGAAAACGGGATTAACGTTGACTTAGGCATGCTCGTTGGTTTGCACCCCTTCGAAAGAGACAACCCCACGTTAAAAGCCTACTCAGTTCTGCTCAGTAAAAGCGAACTCAAGGCTAAGGGGAAAGAGTTTCTAAAGCTCGTAGAAGAGTTCTACCGGAGTAAACTTTCCCAGTGTGCCAGTCTGTGAAGTTGCCCTTTTTCTTGTTGTATGTGAAGGAAGGCTGCCTGTCCGGCGGATGGAACGGGCAGTGGTAGTAGATGTAATCGCTCGTTTCTCTCGCTTTGTACTTCTCGAGCTTTGCGAGAACTTGCTCAACCTGTTCAAACCGGTTATATCGTTTAAACGAATTAATCGGCTTAACGCTCTCCTCTTCGAGCTTCTTTCTGACGATGCGATACCAAAGCCTGCTGAGCGTCCATACAGGGTAACTATCTCTTGACGGGATTTTGAAGCAGCCCGTTTTGATGTGCTGGCTGTAGAACGAGCGTATTTTCCCGTGCCCAAGCATTGGCTGGTGGTCGAGCTTAACACCCTCAATCTCAGAAGCCAGCAGTTTGTAGAACGCTCTGACGAATTTCCGGGTGTCTGGATGTGCGGCGAACTCCTCTATGCTCGCACCTTTCGGCTTGACGAGGAAGTGAATGTGCCACGACCTGTTCCCGCTGAAGCCGAACACATACTCAATGCCCAAGTCGTTAAGAAAGTCCGTAACGGTTTCAAGGCCCTCTTCACTCTCAATCTCGAACACGACTTCGCAGGGAAGGATGCTGTAGTGGATGCACGGCGAATACATGTGCTCTTTCAAGTCGATGAAGCTGAAAGTGGTCGTCCACCCGCTTTTGTTCTGGGCCTGAAACGCTATGTCGGGGTAAATCAGGTAGAGCTTCTGCAGAAGCTGATACCTCTTCCTGTACAGCTCAGAGGCTCGCAGCATAAACGACCCTCTCCTTGAACCAGTCAGGTACTACGTCCTTGAACCGATTGAACAGGTAAAAGAACTTGGAATCGAGAATGAAGGTTGCGCTAAACTCGTTTGCTCTCGCAACCCTTCCACATGCCTGAATGAGCCTCATCAGAGCGTCCCTCTCGTACCACGTTTCGTAGCCTTTCTCCTTCTCGAGAGCCTCAATCCTCTCATCTCTCGTAGCGTAGGGCACTTTCAGGATGAACTGAAGGGCGATGTCCGGTTCGGCGAAGTCAATCCCGTACTCTGCAGCTACGACGCACAGGATTTCGGCGTCATCCTTCCTGAAGCGTGAGATTACCTGCCTCTGCCCACCTTTCTCGTGCAGGTCAACTTCGAGGTCGAGTTTGCTCGCAACGTAGCTGGCGAACTCGAGGTTTCCACAGTGGACGACAGCCTTCCTCGTTAAACCGTGCTCCCGATAGAGCAGGTAAGCGTCTCTGATGAACTCAGTAGCCCGGTCGAGTATCTCCGGATTTCTGGAAACTGCGTGCTTCGTCAACTTACCCACGGGAGTGTAGTAAACGGCTGAACGGTGCGGTATCCTGTACTCAATCCTTCTGTAGCCGTCGAAAGGCGTTGCTGAAACGAGAATTACGCCCTTCTTGCGAAAATACCTTCCGAGAACGACGTCAGCCTCCATCGGTTTAATTTCCACGAAAATGCTTCCATTTTTCTCGTAGGAGAAGCAGATGTCCTTGTTGTCGAGAAAAAACTTCAGCCTTAACAGTCTTTGCTTTAGCCTGTAAATCTGCTTAGACACCACACCAAGCCTGTCTGTGCTGTGCTTCGCTTCTGACTTCAGCTCTTCCATTTCCTCGTAAACGCCAGCGATTTCGTCTTCGAGCATGAACTGAATGCCGTCTGGTTCAGTAACGTGTTTCAGCTTGATAGGAGCCATCAGGCTCTGGACAATGAGGTCGGTTTCGTCGAGAGTAACGAAATCAACGTGCTTTAGAAAAAGCCACATGTTCCCGTGATTGCAGCAAATCTCGCCACCGTCGTCGAGAATAGACCTGCCGAGCTGAACAGCCATTCTGAACTCGCAGAAGGAACACCTGCATTCTCCGAATGGACAGTCTTTCCTGTCGCACCACATCCCTATGAGTGGACAGTAAATCCTGCCACCGTACTCCGCAAGACAAGGCGCTTCGTCAGCCCTGCCACCCGTGAGAGCGCAGGTGTACTCACTCCTTCCAAACACTGGAACGATGTGATACCTTGCGTACTGGTCCTGCAGCGCTTTTCTCGGAACGACAATCAGGTGAGAACCTGTCAGTTGAGAAGTACAGACGACAACGGCAGTTTTACCAGAACCGGTCGGAGAACAGAGCCAGACGAACTCCCTGCGATTTAATGCGTCTCTCAGGCAGTACACCGCATCCTTCTGCCCGGCCCACATCGTTTCGTGCTCCCAGTACGGCTTAAGCTCGTCGGGTACTGGCTCTTCTGGTATCTTAACGGGGCGTGAAGCCAGCCTGAGAGAATGTTCGAGGCACTTCCTCAACCAATCCACCGCAGCCATAGTCCGCCCTCGAGCTTGACGAAACCCTTGTCCACCAGCTCATCCACAGCCGTACCCACCTCATCCTCAGTGAACCCCTGCTCCCTCATCTCCGACTGTAGCTTGAGATAGTGCACCCTGCCACGCTGCTGAATGTACTTCTTCACTTCATCCACCACGTTTACGGGGTGTTCCTCCATGAATCTCTCGTATATGTCGTTCAGCTTGTTGTAAAGCTCGAGGCATTCAGCTCTGT
>JALVUT010000084.1 GCA_027035445.1 Thermococcus sp. | reverse complement strand
ACGTGGCCACAGGGGAGACCTGGGGGGCAATACAGGCCGTTCATGATGGTCTCAGGGCAATAGAGAGGCAGATACTCCAGAAAGTGGAGCTGGAGAAGGACACGAGATACTACAAGAGGTTCCTTGAGAGGATGGAACTCGGATGAGGGGCTCAGCCCCTCTTAAATTCCCTTTCCAAGAGTTTTTCCTGCCTGGGATCCATAGATCTGGGGTCTACCATCAGTACCACGCTTCCCCCATGTGCCATGAGCAGATCCTTTACCGTGGTTAGAAACTTGAAGGCCACATCAAACCCGTTTTCCACGGTCAGGTACTCAAACGCATCAACACACAGTACCCTATACCCCCTGTTTACGGCCTTGGCGATGAGATCTACTAGTATCCCAATGTTCGTTGGGCTCACGGCATAGACGGTGGGCCTCTCATTTATAAGCCCCTCACGGGCCCTGGTCACCCAGAAGACGAGCGCATCAGGGTGCAACCGAGCCTTCAAGACCGAGGGATCCTCACGGGTGACCATTACGAGAGTCGGCTCTGTCATCAGATTTCCAAGGCGCTCCCTAGCGTATTCTCTATCTGGAAAGAGATATGCACCTGACTTTATATCAATAACACGTGTACTTCCAGGCCCTCCGATGGGGTAGAAAACGAACTTTAGAGCCCCCAAAGCTGCAACAAGTCTGAATATCGCGGCCGCAAAAAAGGCCATGGTCGAGTACCACTCCACCTGGCGGGTGAAGGGATAGGTAAGTTCAAGGACGCCTAAGAGCATTAGGCCCCATGGAAAAAGCTCCTCAACATGGTGCTTTGAGATCGCGTAGTCCCTTAAAATAATCCCAAGATACACTAGGGAGCCTCCAAGTGCCAGAGAGGGAAAGGAGGACTTCAAGGTGAAGTGATCCCCTCCAAAGGCGTTAACGGCGAGCAGAAACAGCCACAGGTATGCGGTGACGGCAAAGACCGCCATGACCACCACATGCCGGAAGTCACTTTTCTTGTACTTAAGATGAAGTGCCCCCCAGATCAGGAGAATAGCTATGGCAAAGTTGGAGATCTTGGAGGCCACATCGTATGCCCCCTTCACCACATGAACTCCAAGCGGGGCCCAGATGTAGCTTTCGACGTTCAGTCCATCAATGAAAAATGCCGTCCCAAGAAGAACCCAGCTCTTCTCGTGGGTTTTTGAGGCTTTGTAGGCAACGGCTATGAACAGAATCCACCTAGAGAGCAGGTTAAGGAGAGGGATAATGTTCAATCATTCATCCCCCTCATTGCCTTCTCCTGATTCACAACGACAAGTGTGCCGGAGGGCACGTTCTTATCCACGATAACACCGGGCCCAATGAAGGAATTGCTCCCTATCTTTCTGCCGGGGTAGATTGTAACATTTATGCCAACTTTAACGCCGTGACCGATTATCGCCCCCAGCTTATATCTACCGCTGTCTTCGAGTCTACCCTTTACCTCAACTTTGATGTTGCCCCTGTCATGTCTGAGGTTGGCGGTTATCGTCCCGGCGCCGAGATTGGTCTCCTCCCCGATTATCGAGTCACCGACGTAGTTTAAGTGGGGTGCATTGCTGTTGTCCATGATGATAGAGTTCTTGATCTCCACTGCGTTTCCAACGTGACAGTTGTCTCCAATGCTCGTGTAGGGCCGGATGAAGCAGTTAGGCCCAATGCGCGAGTTCCTCCCTATCCTTACGGGACCAATTACATAGGCGCCACTTCTTATTACCGTACCCTCTCCAACCTCAACTGGGGGTACGAGTACGGCCCCCGCCTCCACAGTGCCCATCACTCGATGTCTCAGTTTGTTCTTCAGAAGGTACTCGTTCAGGGTCAGAAGATCCCACGGTCGTCCTATATCGTTCCAGTAGCCTTTGTAGGGGGCGTAGACGACTTTCCTGCCTCCATCGATCATGAGGTTAATTGTGTCCGTTATCTCATATTCCCCCCGTTCGCTCAGCCCCGTCTTTTTTATAAACTCAAAGACGGTGGGTCTGAACGCGTATATCCCCAGGTTGGCATAGCCCGATGTTACCCCCGGTTTCTCCTTTATCCCTTTGACGAGGCTCCTCTCAACCTCGACCTTTCCGAAGTTGCTGAGGTCGTCAAAATACTTCAAGATAAGGGCAGCGTCAGCGTTCTCTCTCCTGAAAACAGATATCAAATCCTTAATCGCCTCAATTTCAAAGTAGATATCGCCGTTGACCACAATGAAGTCCCCATCACCAACGTGTCCCTTGGCGGATTCTATGGCCTTGGCGGTTCCGTCTCCCGGGAGCTGTTCGACGTAGGTTACCGGCTTCCCGTTGAACTCATCCCCAAGAATCTCCGCGAGTTTCTCCTTTTCGTACCTGACCACCATCACGAACTCGTCAACGAAGGGATCAAGGTTCTCAAGGGCGTACTCAACTATGGGCCTGTTGGCCACCTTCAAAACCACCTTGGGTCTGTCATCGGTAAGGGGTCTCAGCCTTTCCCCCCTTCCTGCCGCGAGTATCACTCCCTTCAAATTATCACCCCCAGGATACACACTAAAACTGCCGTTCCACCGAACATCAGAGCGAACTTCCTATCCCCCAGCTTCTCCGCTGCCATTAAAAGACCGTTCATTAAGGCCAAACTCACAACAAAAGCCATGAGGAATGCGGAAAAGGCGACCGGCATGGGTAAGGTGGTGGATTCCCCCCGAACGAAGATGAGACGGAGGGTCATGAAGATTGGGGCCATCATAAAACTCAGCTCCAGTGCCCTCCTGGCACGTACGCCACCGGCTAACAGTGAACCCACCGTCAGGGCGGGCCTGGAGAGGCCACCAACTGCAGCAAAACCCTGTGCGATCCCAGAGACGATGGCATCCATCAGCGAGGGATCGTCGGGATGCCCCTTCATCCTAACGTTGATACTTCCTGTAATTGGACCGGCGAAAGCGCAGAACACTATGAAGAGCCCTATGACCGCGTTGGCAACGTCTGCCAGCACGGGGGGAAGCCGCGCCCCTAAACCGGCATACAGAACGAAACCGACAAGGAGGGTGAACATGGCGGAATAGAACAGAAACCTAATCTCCGTCCGGACATCCCTGAAAAGAAGCCTCCGCGAGCCCTCCGATATTTCGTCTCTGAAGTGGTACAGCACCGCCATCAGGGCACCGAGGTACGCGGGGATGAAGTATTCCCCGTACCCAGAGAACCCGGAGAGGGTTGAAGTTGTAAAATTACCCAAATCACTTATGGGAAGCCATGATGTTATACCCCACAGAAGTCCGGCTATCAGTGCGGCACTGTACCCCATAGCAATCACGGGAACATGTCAACCCCGAGAAAGATAAAGTTTTCGAAGGTGCTGGCGAACCTTTAAATACTCACCCGAAAAGCTAATCACCGCGAGAGAAAGGAGGCTAGAGAGATGAAGAATCCATTCGAGAAGATGCCAACAGTACTTACCGCTGATGAGCTCATCAACAAGGCGTTCCACAGGGCTGAAAAGGCGGCCGCAACATTAACCCCCAAAGGTGGGCCAAAGGCAAAGGCAAGGCAGAGAGAGGAACTCAGAGTCAGAACGGTCTCAAACGTGCTGCGGGACAGCCTAAAAAAGCTCCTGGACAGGACCCCCGGCGTCTCGGAACTTCCAGAATTCTACAGGGAGCTGGTCGATACCCTCGTTGACAGGAACCAGTTTCACCGCTCGCTGGGCAGGGTCAACTGGGCCATAAAAACAATCCGAACCCTAGAACAGAGGTACGCGGAGAAAATCAGGTACTCTAGGGATCCAGTTGAGATATCAAAGCTGAGGAGGGCGTACTATGGAAGGATAGCCAGCATCATTAAGGACATAGCAGACGACCTTGAGTACCTCAACCAGGCGAGGAACGTGCTCAAGAACCTGCCCGTCGTTGACCTCGAGCTACCAACGGTGGTCATAGCTGGTCACCCAAACGTGGGTAAGAGCACCCTTCTGAGAGCCCTGACGAACGCCAAGCCTGAGGTTGCCACCTATCCGTTCACGACCAAAGGCATCAACGTCGGCCAGTTCGAGGAGCA
>JALVUT010000083.1 GCA_027035445.1 Thermococcus sp. | reverse complement strand
TAGCCAGCATTGAAAAGAACGAAGCCCCTCCGGAGAGCGAATGCTACCTCTGCAAGCTGACCCGGGAAAAGGAATCGCTCACTATAGAATCTTTAGCCGGGAGAATAGACGAACTACTCCCCATCTACGAGGAGTCTGAGGGGGTCTTCTGCAAGCGCCACTACGAGATGCTCCAGGAGAAGCTTAAAAGATCCAACCCGGAAGCTTCCCGAAATCTTGAAGAGATTCAGCTAAAGAAATTAAACCTGCTCAAAGACCTGCTCAATGGTTTTATAGAGAAGTTCGACTACAGATCCCAGGAGAGTCCAAGTGAAGAGGAGGCCCTGGCCGTGAGACGCTCCATAGAAGCCCTGAAAGGACGTCCACTGGTCATTAACATGCTGAAGCCTGAGAAGAAAATAGGGAGATTTTCCCTAAGGGGTGTGTCCTTTGGACGAAGAGATTGAGATCCTGGTCTCCGATGAGGAGTTCCAAGAGCTGAAGAGACACAGACGAGAGTTTAAAGACAACCTGCAAAAGCTTGAAGGCCTTGAGCGCACTTTAAGAGTCCTCCAGTACAGGTACCTAACGGAGAGGGTGGCGGAACTGGAAAAGAAGCTGGAGGAGATGAAAGAGCACTACACCTCACTGGTTGAGTTCGAGAGAACCGCCAAAAAAGATAAGGAGTACCTCATGAAAGCACGGGCAGACTTGAGCAGGGAGAACCGGGAACTTGAGGTTAGGGTGAGGGAACATGAGAATAGTCCTTAGCACCGGAGGACGCTGGAAGAAGCTCAGGATAACGGTTGATAGAGAGACACTCAAGCGCGTGAAGGAGATGGCCAGAAAATACGGCTTCCGCGTGGACGATGCAATCAAGATGCTGCTCAGGGGAGATTTTATTGAAGATGTACCGCCGGAGGCCACGGACGAGGCAATTGAAGAGCTGAAACATAAGGCAGAGGTCCTAAAAAAGGAGCTCTATGAGCTGGAGGGCAAATGGTCTCCCCTTAAATTCAAAACGTACTACCTAGCGATGGACAACCAGAACCTGGCAATCCAGCTCTCGGCAATGATAGCCCACAATAAACGCCTCAGAAAGAGCCTTGGGATGGAAGAAAGGGACTACAGTGGCCTGGAGGAAAAGATACACTACTACCTCAACTTCAGGGAAACCGGGAGGGAGAGGGGAATACAGCCCCGGAAGAGAACCGAATAAAAACAGACATGCCCTGCATGTCCATCGGTCACGCTCCTGATGGCAATGGGCCGTCCCGTTAACATCACACCAATCTTCGGGAACATGACGTTACCTCGCCGGATTTTAATCCAAATTGGAGTAACATTTAAATACACATTATCTCCCCATACTTCGGGCCTTGTGTATGGTCGGTTACGAAATGATAAAGCTGAGCGCTGAGGTCTTTTCATTCCTAACAGTGACCGTAGCATTCTACGTTATAGCCAGGTCAAAGAAGCTTCTTGAGCAGGTGATTGGTTCAGATATCCTTCAATGGGTGTTTTGGGGCATTGCAGCGATCTGGACAGGTTTTCTGATCAAGGTCCTCAACGGGTTTCTCACCACGGGGGTTATGGGGGCTTTTGGTGATATCCTTGTTGCCGTAGGACTCATGGCTCTCCTAGTGGCGCTCTTGAAGGGCGGGGGTAAGAGGAGCACCCACGCGGTTCACAAGGTCATCGGCAGTGGGGATCCCCTCATGCTGAGAGGGTTTTATCTGTACAACGAGGGCAACGGCATCGAAAAGCTTTTGAAACGGCTGGGGGGGGGGGCGAAGGTTCTCGCGGTCACACGGAACCCGGACCCGCTGAGGAATACTGGGGTGCCGTACATATGGATGACTAAACTCAACGTGAAAGAGGGGGTGCTCCCAACTAGACTGGCCCCCCTCCTCCAGTACATCGTGGACAGGGCGGATGGTAACACCGTTGTCCTCGTAGACTGCGTTGAGTACCTTATCATAGAAAATGGCTTTAAGGCGGTGTTCAAGTTCCTAACCACCTTAAAAGACTACCTGAGTACCAAGGGAGCCACCCTGATACTCATTGTGAACAGAAAGACAATGGACAAGAGAGAGCTGACGCTTCTCGAAAAGGAGTTCAAGTGGCTTTCTGGAAAGGTTTAAAGTTGGTGGGGGTAATTCCCTTACGGTGATGGTATGCTTCACCATGTCAAACTTATCCATGCTACCAAGAGCAGAAAACTCGTCGGGAAGAAGATAATTTTAGCAATCCCGGGGAGTATAGCCGCCGTTGAGTGTGTTAAACTGGCAAGGGAACTGATAAGGCATGGCGCCGAGGTTCACGCAGTCATGAGCGAGAGCGCAAGAAAGATCCTCCATCCCTACGCAATGGAGTTTGCCACCGGCAACCCCGTCGTTACTGAGATTACCGGCTTCATCGAGCACGTTGAACTGGCTGGAGAGCACAGGAACAAGGCCGATCTCGTCTTGGTCTGTCCTGCAACCGCAAACACAATAGGAAAGATAGCCTGCGGGATAGATGACACCCCCGTGACGACGGTTGTCACAACGGCCTTCGCGCACACACCGATAATGATTGCACCGGCAATGCACTCCAGCATGTACGAGCATCCTATAGTCAGAGAGAACATTGAAAAGCTCAAGGGACTTGGCGTGGACTTCATAGGGCCAAGATTTGATGAGGGAAAGGCGAAGGTTGCTCAAATTGATGAGATAGTTTACCACGTCATAAAAAAACTCCACAAGAAAGACCTGATCGGAAAACGTGTTCTGGTCACCGCGGGGGCAACGAGGGAATACATAGACCCGATACGCTACATAACCAACGCGAGCAGCGGAAAGATGGGTGTTGCCATGGCCGAAGAGGCCGAGCTCCGCGGCGCCGAGGTGACCCTCATAAGGACAAAGGGCAGCATCCCAAGCCTCGTAGAGAACCAGATCGAGGTTGAGAGTGTTGAGGAAATGCTCGGGGCAATTGAGAATGAACTGAATGCCAAAAGGTACGATGCCGTTGTCCTCGCGGCGGCCGTGAGTGACTTCGGGGTGAAGGAGAAGGCTAGTGCAAAGATAAAGAGCGGGAAGTCCATAACGCTCGAACTCGAGCCGACACCGAAGATCATAGACCGCGTGAAGAAGCTACAGCCCGGTGTCTTCCTCGTTGGATTCAAGGCTGAAACCGGGTTGAGTGCCGGGGAGCTGGTAAACGCCGCCAGAAAACAGATGGAGCGTGCCGGAAGTGACCTAGTTGTTACTAACAGTCTGCAGGCGTTCGGCAGCGATGAGAACGAGGTTATCCTGGTTACCAGAGACTCCACCAAACGACTACCAAGGATGAGCAAACGGGAACTTGCCGAGATGCTCTGGGATGAGATCCTGTCCCTGCTGAAGTGATCCCTGTATTTAACACCAAAAGCTTCATAATCTCCTTTTCTTATTCCTTCCGGTGGTTCTCATGAAGAGGATAGGAATAATCGGCGGAATGACACCGGAATCAACCTGCTACTACTATCAGAAATACATCAGGATGAGCAGGGAGAAGTTTGGCCCCTTCACGTTCCCGGAGTTGATAATCTACTCGATAAACTTTGAGAAGTTCAAGAACAGCTCGCGTGGCTGGGAGGGCAGGACCGAAATCCTATTAAACGCGGCCAGGGCTCTCGAGAGAGCCGGGGCGGAGATAATAGCCATGTCCGCAAACACTCCCCACATAGTCTTCCCGGAGGTTCAGAAGGCCATCAACGTGCCAATGGTCAGCATAATCGACGCGCTCATCGAGGAGATGGAGCGCAGGGGCGTTAAGAAGGTTCTCCTCCTCGGGACCAAGACGACGATGACGGCCGACTTCTACAGGAACGCCCTCAAGGAGGCGGGCTTTGATGTGGTAACGCCGGCAGAAGAGGAGATTGACAGGGTAGACGGCATAATATTCGGCGAGCTCTCCTTCGAGAACCTGAAGAGCAAGCCCTACCTGATGAAACTCGTTGAGAGGTACGCGAGGGAAAAGGGCATTGAGGGGGTTATCCTCGGCTGCACAGAGCTCCCGCTGGCGATAAAGTCCGGCGACGTTTCCGTTGAGGTCTTTGACACGGCGGAAATCCACATGAGGAAACTCATCGAGCTGGCAAGTGATGAGAAAAAGAAGGGATAGGCACTACTTCCCTCATGTTTCCGGTTTTCCTCTCATCTCCTCTGTATTTTCCTGCTCTTTCATTTTTTTGACTATTTCCTCTGCTATTTTTCGACTTTCAGAATTAAGTTTTAGGTACTCCCTTTCATTTCCAGTTTCCAGCACATTAATTGCAATCCCAAATGGTTCTAATATCTCTCTGAGACTCTTGATGCCTCTGAGGTATTCCAGTGAGAGCTTGAGCGCATCCGTGTCACAGTATTCAACAACATTTCTCAGAAAACCGGACACTGCACTTACTATTTCCTTTGTCTCTGTCGTGCCAACCTCCAGAACTCTGTCTATAGATCCAACCATGTTGGGAGGTAGTTCCTTACACTCCCGAAGTTTCCCTCAGTGAGGCCTTCCAGGGTAGCTGCGAGATATACATCCAGACGAACCAGCCAGGCATCTGTAATCCCAGGATATTTCTCTGCAATTTCATTTGCAGTGGTTATAGCCTCCCCACTTTTCCCCATCAAGCCCAGTAAATCTGATTTGATTCTCCATGCATTCCAATCTTCTGGATGTTTTTGCAAGTACTGGTCAAGCAGAGGGATCGCTTCCTTGTAGCGTTCTAGTTCTACAAGGGAAAGAGCCAGTATCCTTATTGCGTCCGAATGATCTGGCTCCATGTCGAGGGCACGTTGGGCATCTTCCAAAGCCTTTTCAAATTTACCAAGATTGAGATAGCACCTAGCGCGGTCTAAGTACAACTCCACGTTCTCTACGCCCACAGCCAGAGAAATTGCCCTGTTCAGTGCTTCCAATGCTTCAGGGTACTTCCCCATAGCCTTCAAAACCTTCCTTTTTCATGTTGGATACTGCCTCCGGGAGTTCATCGAGAATAACAATGACAGGTTTCCTTTCAGAAGAGCTGACGATTGCCTTGACTATCTCCCTCCCGGTATCGTGCCAGGTTTTCTCGTTGATATTATCCCAATAACCTTGCTTAGTTCGAGCTTTAAAGAGGCAATGGGTGTTCTCGCATCTATGGTTAGGCCTTTGAATATCTTTTAAGTTTCCCAAAGAAGTCCTCCCTAAGATCAGCCTCATTAAAAGCCGCCAAAGTTAGCTCATGGACAAATCTTTCAGGAGACGGCACATCCATAACGTCGAGATAGATTACGTTATAACCATTCTTCTTCATATCCCCTTCGAACTTTCTGAGCAGAGAGGTTTTCCCGAACCTTCGGGGGGCTGTGATGAGGATGTTGTTCTTCAACACCCTCCATTTAAGCTCCAGGAGTTCTCGTTCTCTGTCATGGAAATCTTCTCCCAGTGCCGGCCCGCCTATCTGAACCGTTCTATCATCCCCAACGATAGTGTCGTACAACAGATATGTTGTATTTTGTTATCAGCGAGTGATTTTTAAGCCCCTTCTTTCCCCCCTCTTCTGGGTGAGGAAAATGGAAATCAGGGAATTCCAGGATATGATAAGGGAAATTTACTTCCACAAGGACTCGAAGCGTGGCGTTGACAAGACCTTCCTCTGGTTCATCGAGGAAGTCGGCGAGCTGAGCGAGGCGATTAGGAAGCGGGATGGGGAATCGATGGAGGAGGAGTTCGCTGACGTTCTGGCATGGCTTGCGAGCCTGGCGAATCTCCTCGGTATAAACATTGAGGAAGCCGCAAAGAAGAAGTATCCGGGAGTTTGCCCCTACTGCGGGAAGAATCCCTGCGAGTGCGAGGAGAAGTTCTGATAAGATAAAAATACCAACAAAGGAATGAAAGAATCAGGAAGGCTCCGCCGCCGGTTTGGCCGGTCTTAGAGCATTCTCAGACGGCAGGGACAGGGCACCTATGAGGATTATCAGGCCACCGACCAAGAAGTTGAAGAGCAGCGATAGGATCGACGGTATGAGCACCTTGTTCTTTGCCTCATTGTAGCGGTTCTCGTCGATCAGCTGAAGCGCATCCTTCGCCCTGAAGTGCGTCCAGATCGCTATGGCCAAGGGAATCCACGCGACCAGTATACCACCGAAGCCGATGCTGGCAATTGCTATCCCCAAGAACACTAAAACACCTATAATCAAGTTTATTATGTCGCCAATGTGTATTAGATTTTTTGCGGAACTGGGGTCACCCATGGTATCACCCTTGGGTGGTATGTTCTTAAGAGTTAAAAACTTTACTGTTGCCTGCAGTCTTAGAGGAATCCCCCGAACTCAAACTCCAGGCAACCGAGTAGATCCCGAAGGGACCCAGCCTTCTTAACGGCCCTCTCGAACGAGCCGTGACAGAGCCCCCTG
This sequence comes from Thermococcus sp., assembly GCA_027035445.1. The sequence goes on along the minus strand of JALVUT010000083.1, from coordinate 10,078 downwards.
CACACCACTGTTATAACCGGGCATTCTTTTTCCCGGACTTTTATGTCCCATACCGCCTGGTTCAGTGAGTAGTCGAGGCCGTCTGCCACCCTGAGGATTGAGCCCAGGGCTCTGACCAAGTATCCCTCGCTCTCAAGGTTGGTTGAGCCCCTGTGATGGTACACCAGCCTTGCGACGAGCTCGCCCGTCCAGTCGTCCAGCCATTCGACGTTCCTAACGAGAACTGCACCCACAGAGTTGTGCCTCTCCTCGTTAATCTTTCGCCCGATGTCATGGAGAATAGCGGCCAAGACGAGGAGTTCCAGGCTCTCCTTCTCAAGGCTGAGCCGCTCCACCAGCCCAAGCCAGAGGAGGATGGCCATCTGGGTAACTTTAGAGGCGTGCTCAATGCCCCAGCCAAAATCATAGGTCTTTCCGAACTCGATTGCGCGGTCCAGCTTATCCTTGGGCAACGTTGAGAGAGCCTGCAAAGCCCTCAGCATTCCTGAGAACCGTCCTTCCCCAGATGGGGAGCCCGTGTAAACCCCCACCCGAGGTTCAGGAGATTGAGGTTCTCTGGGTTTGAGACCCTGGTAGGGACTGTTCCAATCCTCTCGGCCCAGCGCAGAACCTTCCACAGCTGGAGGAGCTGGATATCACCATAGGGTGGGGTGGGAATGTAAAGGAGACCTCCCCGAGAGGAAGATCCACCAATGACGAGCAGGGGGTTCGGTGACCGGATAAACTTCATGGTACCCGATGGGGTTTTGGTGTTCAAAAACTCTTTTTCGACTCCCATCTAAGCGGAAAGATTTTTATACTTTGGCAAGCACTATTCCATGCAGTAAACCGAGGTGGTGTGCATGCATGAACTTGTAGAGTTTGCCGTTGAGAAGGCCCTCGAACTCGGCGCCGGCTACGCCGAGGCACGTTTCGAGGAGAAGAACGGCACTTCCCTGGCAATGAAGAACGGGAACCCGGAAGGGCTGGAAGTTCTAGCCGAGAAGGGCATGGGCATAAGGGTTCTCGTGGACGGGGGAATGGGCTTCGCCTCAACCAACGTTCTCACAAAGGAGAGCGTCGCCGAGGCCGTGAAGAAGGCGGTAAAGCTAGCTAAGGCGGCCTCAAAGGTGAGGAACGAGCCGATAAGGTTCTCGGACGAGGACTTCCACAGCGTTTACTACGAGGTCAAGATGCGCAAAGACTTCCGCGACGTTTCCCCGGAGGAGAAGCTTGAACTCCTAAAGAAAATTGAGGAGGACGTGAAAGCCACCGGGGTAAACGTACCGATGCGCTACCTGGGCTACTCTGATCAGGTGTGGCACAAGATAATAGCCAACAGCGACGGTGCCTTCATTGAGAGCGTTATCCCCCGCGTCTCGACTACCTACAACCTCGTCGTCTTTGAGAACGGCCAGATGGAACAGGCGCCCTTCGTGCAGAGGGCCTTTTCCGGTGGCTTGGAGCTCATAGAGAAGGACGAACCGTGGAACTGGGCTGTCAAGGACGTTCAGGCCCTAAAGAGGCTCATCACGGAGGGCAAGAAGCCGCCTGAGGGGAGGGTTGACCTCGTGATAAGCCCGGAGGTCGCTGGCATAGCCGTCCACGAGAGCGTGGGGCATCCATACGAGTCCGACAGGATATTCGGAAGGGAGGCGGCCCAGGCAGGGGAGAGCTTCGTCAAACCGGACATGCTGGGGGAGAGGATAGGGAGCGAAGCGGTCACCGTCATAGAAGACCCAACGATACCGAACAGCTGGGGCTTCTACCTCTACGACGACGAGGGCGTGAAAGCCAAGTACTTGATGGTTAAAAATCCCGTCACGAGGAAGGGCAAGGCCAAGATAGCAAGTCCCCGCATTATACCCATATGATCAAAGAGCCATCCCAAGAAAGCAGTTAGGAGCCCGTTGGTTATGGCCGCAGTGAGTGAATAAAAAGAGCCCAATGTTGCCCTCTTTTCATCAGGAACAATGCCTTGAAACTTTTTCTGCCACTCTTTGAAGGCTTGGGCAAAAATAAAAGTACCGAGAGTTAAGGTAACGAAACCGAGCCATCTATTAAACCCGGCAAGGAAGAGAAGGAGAGGCAGCGCTATCCAAGCATAACGATAGAGCACCCCCTTGTATCTGTCAGTGTCGAGATACCACGAGATGCTGTTGACAAGTGTATGGAACGCCGAGATTGATGAAACTGTTGTGAGGGACACCAAGAACTTATAAAAATAAAGTTGCATGAAAGATGTAAATGGTATAACCGAAGCTCCAATCAGGTTGGCGTATAGGAAGAGCCAGGCAATCTCTGGAGATTTTTTTATGAATTTTAAACTTTCGAGAAGATGAGAGTGATACGAAAGCTCACTCCTTACTGTATCCTTTGGGATAGTTACAAGAACAAGAAGCGATGCAATAACAAAGGGCAAGGTGAGGAGTATTGTTAGCTTCATGCCAACAAAATCAGCGAGGAATCCGCCCGTTAAGGTTCCAATAAAGCTTCCCATCATTTCAAGGGATCTAATCCTGCCATAAACCTTTGGGTAATCTTCGGTTTTACCCTCTCTGCTGATAAGTTCATAAATCCACCCAGTTTCTGCCCCCGTCAGGAAAGCGACTGAAAACGCGCCGAAGAGCGTCGCAATGAGGATATCTAAAAAGGAATGCGTAAGATACAAAACAAGCACACTTGGTACCATTAAAATCTTCGAAAGTAAAACACTTGCCTTCTTTGAAATCTTATCTGCAACTATTCCAGTTGGGACTTCGAGTAGAGCAACCAGAATTAGGGATAAACTCATTAGAAATCCCATCTGGGTTTTAGAAAGCCCAAGACTCTGAAGATAAATCAAATAAAAACCAGAGTAGAGAGTTATATGTAGAAAACTTGAAATATAAAAACGCTTAATGTAGTTCATAGATCACTATCACCTTAGAGTTTATTACTGCGTTTTGATTTATTCTTTGACTCTCTAATAAACAGCTTTAGATATTCTTCAAAATTATATCTTGGGAAAGGACAGAAACCGAGATTAAGTTCACCAGAGTTCAAGTAGCTATTATACAAACACCCTCCACCACAAAACGCTAGCATTGGGCAATCCATACACTTTGGATTGTCGAGGGGACTTAAATCGAGGAACTTCCCATGGGCTCTTTCTGAAATGCCTTCCTGTACGCTTCCCACTTTGAACTGTTTCAACCCTACCAAGCCCCAACATTTATAGATATCACCATTGTAATCAATGACAAATGAATTGCTGGTTATGGCTCCACCAGGTATTCTTTGTATACGAAACGGGAGAAGAATATTGAAACCCCTACTCCTAGCATGGTGATATAGATCAAGAAATTTTCTCGAAATTATGGGATAATTTCTGATTTCATCTGGATGGACAAATTCTATTCCTAAGTGAACATACTTTTTATTTATCCCATATTTCTCTAACTCATCAAGTAGGCGTGGATACTCATTAAGATATTTTAGATACAAATTGGATCTTAGGGCAACATGAATCCTGTTATCTGTTAGCAATTTGATTCCTTCAATTATCTTTTCAAACGTAGGTAACTTCCTCTGTAATGGACGAAGCTTATTATGAATCTCTGGAGGACCATCTAGTGTTATTTGAATCTGTTTAAATTTTTTAAAGTAATTTTTGTATTTTTCCCACAGATCGTTCACGAGATAACCATTAGTTATCAGCTCAAATATGATTTTTTGATTCTGATGATGTTCTAGTCTATCCATGAGATACGTGAGCAGTTTAGTATTTAGAAGTGGTTCGCCTCCATAGAATATTACCTTTATCTTTTTTGAGTTACGTGATCTCCCATTAATAAAATCAATAGTTTTATCGGCAATATGTTTGTCCATATGTTTCTTTAGGAGTAAGAGCTGATTAGTATGCTCATAACAATATACACATTTGAAATTGCAAGATCGAGTGATAAGGATTGTGAATGTTTGAAAGGATGTATCAAATTTTAATTTTTTCAAAATATTTTCATAAGAGCGAAGTTCATCATACTTGTCCGGAACCAAAACTAGCCGAGTTTTTAATATCTCTAGTATTTCGCGTGGAACTAGATCAAATTTTCCTGATACTATTGTCTCATACAATTCAGAGTCAATGATATAGACTTCTCCTGCTAGTGGATTTATAACAATGTACTCATCTTCACTATTCTTAACAAAGTGGACAAGCTTATTCAGTCTCATTTCATGCATCCCCTCTAATCTGGTTATTTGTAAAAGAATAAAAAGCAAACAAATAGTATCACTCAGACTCCTCTTCCTCCTCTACTGTTATACACAAGTTTGGACACCCATAGAAATTCGGAGGAAGTTGGCACCCACTAATAGTCTCCTCGGTAGTGTAGACTGTTTCGATTTTCATGTTCTCACCTCCAAATGTCTGTTCATGAGTATAATTGTAGAATTTATTTTTTAATTTTTTTTTAAAACATAATGCTATTAACTTTTGGTTGTAAACCTGCGGTAAAGGCGAACCGGGACAGGGCGTCCCGGTCTGGATGGGCGGAGCGCATGCAAGACTGAGGGACATACCGCTGAGGAGGCCGTGAGGTGGTGAAGATGTTTGACGTTAACGAACTCGTCCTGAAGAAGGCGAAGGAGCTCGGCTTCGGCGACGTCGTCGTCCTCGGCTATGAGAGGGACAGGAGACAGATCCGCTTCGCCAATAACGAGGTAACCGTCGCCAAGAACTGGCATGAGAGGAGGGTGGAGCTCTTCGTCGAGCTGGAGAAGCGCGTTGCAGGAACGACGATAACCGAGCTGAGCAGGGAAAACATCGAACGTACATTGAAGATGCTCCTTTCGAGCGTGAAGGGCATGGCCCCAAAGGAGGATTACAACGGCATCGCCGAAGGACCGTTTGAGTACAGAGAGGTCCCGGAGACCTTTGACAGAGCCATAATTGAGCTAGACGAGCCGAACGAGTACGTGGAAAGGGCCATCAACGCAGCCCTTGAGCAAGGCGCGAAGAGAGTAGCTGGCGTTCTCTACACAGATCACGATAAGGTTTACCTCACAACGAGCAACGGGGTGGAAGCTTTTGACGAGGGCACCGGGATAGAGATAAGCGTTAGAGCATTCATAGGCGACCTCGAGAGCGGCCACGGGACGAACTCCGTAAGGGTTCTCAAGAAGTTCGATCCGGAGAGTGCGGGGAGGAAGGCTGGGGAGATTGCAAAGCTCGCCCGGAATCCGGAGCAGGGCCCGGAAGGAAAGTTCGACGTCATCTTCGACCCGCTGGCCTTTGCCAACCTGCTGAGCTACATGAGCTTCATGACCTCCGCCTATGCGGCTGAAGCCGGCTTCTCACCCTTCGTGAACAAACTGGGCCAGAGAATTGCAAACGAGATTGTAACCATTAGGGACGTTGGCAACATGCCCAATGGTTACGGAAGCAGGAGGTTCGACGATGAGGGTGTTCCTACAAGGGAGACAACGATAATCGAGGATGGAACCTTCAGGACATTTCTCCTCAATACGAGCTTAGCTAGGAAGTACAAGACCGAAACGACGGCCAACGCAGGACTGATAATGCCGCACGCGTGGAATATCGTCCTTGAACCGGGCGACTTCTCCAGGGGGGAGCTCTTCAGCGAGGTAAAGCATGGCATCTACATAACCAACGTCTGGTACACGCGCTTCCAGAACTACGTCACCGGCGACTTCTCAACTATACCAAGGGACGGCATCTTCCTCGTGGAGAACGGCGAGCTGAGGCCGATAAGAAACATCCGCGTCAGCGACAACCTCCTCGGGATTATGAGCAGGGTTTCCGCTCTGGGGAGGGATCCCCACCACATTCACTGGTGGGAGGTCAGCACACCGGTTTCAACACCCTACGTTCTTGTGAAGGACGTGGGGATAACCAGAGCAACGAAGTAAACTCCTCCTTCCATTCTTTTTGTCGGAATTTCCTGATCAGTAAAACGATGTTAGGGGGGGTGAATTTTGGCATATAACCAGGATTCTACGTGGATACTTCGAAACGGGGGCAGGTCGGCAGGCATTTTGTGATTATAACAAAATTTTTATATATTTGTCTTTTCTAGTACCCATGGCGGTTGATGTGGTCGTCGGAAAGGATTACAAACATATAAGTATCGATGCAGTTTTGAAAGAACTTGATACGTCAAGGGAGGGACTGTCCTCTGAAGAGGCCGGGGAGAGATTCAAAAAGTACGGACCCAATGAAATCCCTGAAAAAAAGGTTAACCCGATAATCAAGTTCCTCTCGTACTTCTGGGGACCGATCCCCTGGATGATAGAGATAGCGGCCATCCTCTCGGCGATAGTTAAACACTGGGCCGACTTCGGGATCATAATGGTTCTGCTGGCCATGAACGGTATAGTGGGCTTCTGGGAGGAGCGCAAGGCGGAGAACGTCATTGCATTCCTCAAACAGAAGATGGCGCTCAAGGCAAGGGTTTTGAGGGACGGAGAGTGGAAGGTCATAGCGGCGAGGGAGCTCGTTCCAGGGGACATCATCCGCCTTAGGATGGGTGACATTGTGCCTGCTGACGTGAAGCTCATAGACGGTGAGTACCTCATGGCTGACGAATCCGCCCTAACCGGTGAGTCCCTCCCGGTCGATAAGAAGGTGGGGGACATAGGGTTCTCCGGCTCCCTCATCAAAAAGGGGGAGATGACGGCAGTGGTTACCGGGACGGGCATGAACACGTACTTTGGAAAGACCGTCCAGCTCGTCGAGAGCGCTAAGACAGTCAGCTCGTTTCAGAGGATGGTCATAAAAGTCGGGGACTACCTGATAATCCTCTCCCTGCTACTCGTTTCCGTAGTTTTCCTGGTGGCGATCCACAGACACGAGAGCCTTGTGGAGGCCCTTAGATTCAGCCTCGTACTTATGGTGGCGGCGATCCCGGCAGCGATGCCCGCTGTCCTCTCGATAACGATGGCTATAGGTGCGCTGAACCTTGCCAAGAAGCAGGCCGTTGTCACAAAGCTTGTTTCGATTGAGGAACTGGCAGGGGTGGGTATTCTATGTTCGGACAAGACCGGAACCCTCACCAAGAACGAGCTCACGGTCGGCGACCCAATTCCCTTCAATGGCTACACTGAGAGGGACGTCGTTCTCTACGGAACGCTTGCGAGCAGGGAGGAGGACAACGACCCCATCGACTTGGCCATCATCAACTCCCTAGGGAGGTTCAACCTCAAAGACACCATAGGAAAGTTTAAGCAGGTACACTTCAAGCCCTTTGACCCAGTTGTAAAGCGCACAGAGGCCGATATCAGCAACGACGAGACGTTCAGGGTGGCAAAGGGGGCACCACAGGTAATCCTCGACATCTGTAACGTCCCGGAGGATCTCAGGAAGGTGGCAACCGAGGAAGTCAATAGGCTTGCAAACGAAGGTTACAGGGCACTGGGTGTGGCAAGGACGAGGGATGGAAACTGGGAGTTCGTTGGTATCGTGCCCCTCTTTGATCCCCCAAGGGACGATGCCCCGAAGGCTGTCAGGGCGATAAGGAAGCTTGGGGTTAACGTGAAGATGGTAACAGGGGATCATATAGCCATAGCAAGGCACATAGCCAAGATACTCGGTCTGGGAACGAGGATAGTCTCCATGAGTCAGCTGCTCAAGGCAAAGAGAGACTCCGAGGTTGAGAGGCTTGCTGAGGAAGCCGACGGCTTTTCAGAGGTCTACCCCGAGCACAAGTTCAGGATCGTCGATGCCCTCCAGAGGGCAGGCCACCTTGTGGCAATGACAGGCGACGGTGTCAACGACGCACCCGCACTGAAGAAGGCGAACTGTGGCATAGCTGTCTCGGGGGCGACGGACGCTGCAAGGGCCGCCGCCGACGTTGTTCTGCTCCAGCCCGGCCTCTCGGTGATAGCCCATGCCATTGAGGAGGCGCGGAGGATCTTCCAGAGGATGGAGAGCTATGTGATATACAGGATAACTGAAACGATAAGGGTTCTGTTTTTCGTCACATTTGCAATACTCGTCTTCAACTTCTATCCGATAACGGCGGTCATGATAGTTCTCCTGGCCCTCTTTAACGACGCCCCGATACTGGCCATAGCGTACGACAACGTTGTTACCCCACGCAGCCCCGTGCGGTGGGATATGTACAAAGTGCTCGTTCTCTCGACGATCCTCGGCTTTGTCGGGGTTGTGAGCTCTTTCCTCTTATTCTACATAGCGGAAAGGGTTCTCCTCCTCGGCAGGGCTGAGATACAGTCGTTCATATTCCTCAAGCTCGCCGTCGCCGGCCATCTAACGATCTTCGTGACGAGGGCGAGGGGACGTCTCTGGGAGAGGCCGTATCCAAGCGGTCTCCTCTTCTGGGCGGCAGTGATAACCAAAGTACTGGCAACACTTATAGTCGTTTACGGGATCTTCGTGACCCCAATAGGCTGGAAGCTCGCGGGTCTTATCTGGGTCTACGCACTGGCGTGGATGCTGATAATCGACGAGGCTAAGGTCGTTGCCATGAAAAGAATGGAGGGCCTATGAATCGGCCAGAATAGAGCCTAACTGCCATGCTCCCCCAAGGGGAACGCCACCTGCATATGCCTCCACATAAACCCCCCGAGAGAGTCGGCCAAAAACTTTAATAGCCAGCGGCGGCAAACCCCCCAACCGTAGGTGGGGAAATGCTGGAAATACTAAACGTGGCCATGCGATTTTTTACGTGGGGGTTTGCCACATACCGGTGGGGGAAAAGGCGCGAGGAGTTTATGCTGCTCCTCAGTATCGCCCTATGGACGGACTCCCTGGCCGCCCTGTCCCAACGGCAGATACTCTCCGACCTCGGCTGGAGCCCTAATCCCGCTTCTTTAATAGCCCTTCTGCCTGCCCTGGCGGTGTTCGAGGCGTTTTTCTTTGTGGTCGCATCACTTTTTCTCCTGGAACGACTTCAAACCCTGCGGGGACAACTTTTACTCCTTGCATGCGCTATCGCCGGGCCAACTTACGTTCTCCTCACAGTGCTCCTTAGCATGTCCTCCACCCTCACCCTCGCATTCCCAATCCCGTTCCTGGGCGTTTCCCTCATGTTCCTCGGTTACTCTCTCATCAAGGAGGAGATGAGCCTGAAAACGCTCTCCACCCTCTTTCCAATCGGGGCGTTTTTACTTGGAGTTATCAATCTAACGTATCCTGTGACCATTAAAACAGCCCTTGCAGGCTATTTCTACGGCCTGGGGGCCGTTTTCAGGGCGATGATGTTCATCGGTATGTTCAAGTATGCCGTCTGGCCAATAAAACCACCCAAAAAGTTCATGACGGAACTCCGCCCGGGTGCTTTCTACACCACCGACATGAAAGTGTTTAAAATCCTCGTCCAAAAAATGCAGTCAAGTGGAAACGGTATTCTCATAACAAGGAACCCCCTCAAAGGTATGAAACCCAGGTTTCCCGTTTTCTGGGTGACCAGAGCCACTTCCGGTCAGCTTGATGAGAACATCATGGCCATATCACCGACGGACATAGGGATCCTGATCGACCTCATTAAGCGGTATCTCAGAAAGGGGCACTCCCTCGTGGTAATCGACTGTTTTGAATACCTCATGATAGAAAACGGCTTTGAAAACTCCCTTAAATTCCTGCTCTCCCTGAAGGACACCACGGTGAAGTACGACGGGACGTTGATTACCATCATAGAGACATCAGCATACCCAAAGAAACACCTAGCAATGCTCAGGAGGGAACTGGAGAGGCTGGAGCTTTAATAGGGGTTACCCTTCAGCGGGGGTACGTTACTGCCCTTTCCTGACCTCAACCCACGTCGAATGGTAGGCGGAGCCGTTGCCATAGCCCTGGACGGTTATGTTTGCCGTTAGGAAGTTGACGTTCCAGCCGAGGAGCTTCACCCAGAACGCCTTGTACAGGAGAACAACACCGGCGGGAACGTTATCGCTGAGTCTTGCAGTCGTCCTTATCTTGCCATTATCGTTGAAGACCTCTACCCTATCACTGTCATTGATCCCTCGCTTTTCGGCATCGGCCGGGTTTATGTAGAGATTGGGGTCTATCATGCCGTGGGTGTTGTGGTACTGACTAGTTACCGTCATTCTGTACGTCGGTGTAAGGAGCCTAAGGGGG
>JALVUT010000082.1 GCA_027035445.1 Thermococcus sp. | reverse complement strand
GTTTTCTTGTCGAGATCCACCCTGAGGGTAACCTCATCGTTCATACCAGAGAGGGTGTACTTGAGCAGGTTAATGTCGTCGCTGAGTTTAAGGAGGGCATGGTACACTCTGAGCCGGTCATCGGTATTCATTGAGAGGGTCTCCAGCCCCAGAGGTACTACCAACTGGAGGAACTCGTCCGAAAAAACCAGCAGAAGGGTAAATGGTAACCTGGGGTGTTCCGCGAGGTACACATGATCCTGAACAGGGCTCACGGCCCATGGAAGATCAACAATGTCCTTGGCATTGTCATCACCTTCCTTAAGCCACTTCAAAACGGAGACTTCTATGTCTTCCACTGGAACCACCAGGGGAAATATCCCCGGGAGTTAATAACCGTATCGTTTCCACGTGAAATCGAACCCGTGGGTGAACATGGATGAGGAGCATGAAGGGTTCCACTGAAGGATGAATGCATATAAAAACACGTCAGAAGGATACGTCAATGCACATTCAAGGACATCGTATGAAAACATGAAGAGTTAACATCGTGAACAACGAAAACAACAGTGTAACCCCAGAGGGTTGTGTTTCCTGTGGAAACGGACTTTGATGGTTACTCCTAACATCCTGTTTATCCTGTTTAAGTTATCCCCATTCTTATTCGACAATTTATATTTATATTTTTCTATGAACAATGTTCAATAATATACTGCATAAATTATTAAATAAGTTGATTAGTGACGATTTTAATGATCTAAACCTGAACGATATCTGTGTTGACATTGGTAAACAGGCACGTACCTCTACCGTTACATTTTTTGCTCTTGTGAAAGTGTCCTTTCTTCAAACCCGGGTTCCAGTGGAAATGAAACTCTGGGGGTGCATTTAGATAGCTATCGAAAGGGCTTTTCTTTTCTTGAGTTACTGTACATAAGTTGCATCTGTGATAAATTGATTCAGATTCAAAGGGGAGCAGTCTTTCCGAAGCGGAGATGGCTGAAAGGTGCAAAGCTCGCGCTTCTACCGTCTCTGACTCCCCCGGAAGAGTGGTTCCATGTTTGTTTTTTTATGTGTGTACCCGTTTATTCTTCTGTTCTGCTTTGTCGGACATGTGCACTTCCTTCTCCGCCACACAGTTTGTGTGCATCCAGTTCTTCTTTTGGCTCGCCAGAAAAGAAAAGTATATAACCTTTCACCCTTTTACCCCTACAGAAGGTATTTCGGTGGGTGAGACTTCATGGCTAAGAAAAAGAGCAGTAAAGATGAAATAAAGGAGCTCGATGAGTTCGAAGAGCTTGATGTCGTGGAGGAGGCCCCCTCAAGCTCAACCAAAAATAAAGCGGCCCCAGCTGCTAAAACTCTGGAGGACCTGCCGGGTGTGGGCCCCGCCACCGCAGAAAAACTACGCGATGCTGGTTACGATAGCATTGAGGCCATCGCGGTTGCATCGCCCATGGAGTTTAAGGAAATCGCGGGTATAAGCGAGGGTGCCGCCCTCAAGATAATACAGGCTGCCCGTGAGGCCGCCAACATAGGAACTTTCATGCGCGCTGACGAGTACATGAAAAAGCGGAGCATCATAGGTAAGATCTCCACAGGCAGTAAAAGCCTCGACAAGCTCATCGGTGGCGGTGTGGAAACCCAAGCCATAACTGAGGTCTTCGGTGAATTCGGGAGCGGAAAGACACAGCTGGCCCACACCCTGGCTGTCATGGTTCAGAAACCCCCGGAGGAGGGGGGACTGGGCGGTTCAGTCGTCTGGATAGATACTGAGAACACCTTCAGGCCGGAGCGTGTAAGGCAGATAGCTGAAAACCGTGGTCTCGACCCCGACGAGGTTTTAAAAAACATCTACGTCGCTCGTGCCTTTAACAGCAATCATCAAATGCTCCTTATCGAAAGGGCGGAGGAGATAATAAAGAAAAACGCCGAAACGGACAGGCCTGTAAAGCTTCTCGTTGTCGACTCTCTGATGGCCCACTTCAGGAGCGAGTACGTCGGAAGAGGGACCCTTGCTGAGAGGCAGCAGAAACTGGCAAAGCACCTCTCCGACCTTCACCGCATCGCCGATCTCTACGACATAGCCGTCTTCGTCACCAACCAGGTGCAGGCCAAGCCGGATGCCTTTTTTGGCGACCCCACAAGGCCGGTCGGCGGGCACATCCTGGCCCACAGTGCCACGCTGAGGATATATCTGAGAAAGGGCAAAGCGGGAAAACGGGTTGCCCGGCTCATAGACAGTCCCCACCTGCCCGAGGGTGAGGCGATATTCAGGATCACGGAGAGGGGCGCTGAGGACTAACCTTTTTAATGTTTCATCCAATCTTTCCTCATGCCCAAGAAAAAAGTGCTGGCCACGGTGGATCCATCAGCTGGGGAACTCCTTAAGATCGTGGACTCCGCCCTTCTGGAAGGGGATGTGCTCACGATCTTCGCCCGCTGCAGGGTTCACTACGACGGCAGGGCCAAGAGTGAACTTGGTTCGGGTGATAGGGTGATAATTATAAAGCCCGACGGCTCGTTTCTCATCCACCAGAGCAAGAAGCGGGAGCCCGTTAACTGGCAACCCCCAGGAAGCAGGGCCCACCTTGAGCTCCGGGATGAACCCGTCCTGATCTCCGTGCGTAAGAAACCCCTAGAAACCCTGGAAGTTGAACTAGAGAAAGTATACATGGTTTCTGCGTTCCGGGCAGAGGATTACGAGGAGCTTTCTCTGACTGGGAGCGAGGCGGAGATGGCTGAGATGATCTTTGAAAGCCCCGAACTGATAGAACCCGGCTTTAAACCCCTGTTCCGTGAGAAACAGATCAGACACGGTATAGTTGATATCCTTGGAAAAGATTCGCAGGGTAACCCGGTCGTGCTGGAGCTCAAGCGCAGGAGGGCCGAACTTCATGCCGTCAGCCAGCTGAAGCGTTATGTTGAAGCGCTGAAGGATGAATATGGAAAAGACGTCCGGGGTATCCTGGTCGCACCTTCCCTGACCTCCGGAGCCAAACGCCTCCTTGAAAAGGAGGGTCTGGAGTTTCGGAAGCTTGAGCCACCAAGACAGGGGGGTGCTGGAAGGGGCAGACAGACAACCCTCCTATGATCACCCTATGTCCATCTCGTGCGGCAGCATTTCCCTTACGCGAACGAGCAGTATGCCGTTCCTTTTCACAATCTCTGCAACCCTTCCAAGCCCGATAAGGCGAACCTGCGCCCGGCATACCGTCACCTCACGCTCGTCGCTGTCTTCCCAGGGAATTCTCTGTTCCATACTCTCCACGTTAAGCAACCGTGTCAGCAACCCTTCGGTTCCTGCTGTGACGTCTGCATAAGTCGTGTACGTTAGAAACAGTCTGTCTCCTTCCCCCGTACGTCTTAGGGCTTCCACGTTTCTGGCGCTGCGTATCTCTAGGGTCCTGTACGGGTTCCGGAGGAGTTCGTCGAGTGCACGTCTGGATATACCTGTAAGGACCACCACCCTCATCCCCATCACCTCACAGGTAGATGCTCTCGTACTGCTTCTGGGCTTTTTGCCTAGCTTCCTGCATCTGCCGGTGCATCTTCCTAAGCTGTTCCTCTATCGCCCTTGCCTCCTGAAGGAGGGCTTCGGTGGACAGTTCTATCCCCGCAAGTTTCTTAAGGACTTCAATAACGTTAGCAGCGGCAAGGGGATCAGGCCTATCCCCAAAAGTCTCACCGAGGAGTACATAGGCATCCAGCCCATTCCTGCTGGCCTCCCATAAAAGTTTCCCGCTCATACCCATTATTGAGCCGTACTGGAGTATTTTCACCCCTATCCCCTCAAGCTCCCTGTTGAGTTCATCCCTCGCCCCAAGGCCCCAGACTTCCATCCTGTCCTTGAACAACCCTATTCCGATACCCCCGATTGAGATCACCTTCCGGGCGTCCATATCCCTTAGGTACCTGATGAGTTCCCCGGCTATCTCGTTCACCAGCGTTGGTGGGACGTATATGTCCGCTACCGCAACCATGATGTTCTCCTTCCCGTAGAACCTGAGGGGTGGGTTGGGCTTTCCTTCCAGGACTATACTCATTGGTGGTATGAAGGGACTCTCAACGTAGCCTATTA
>JALVUT010000081.1 GCA_027035445.1 Thermococcus sp. | reverse complement strand
CGGTGAGGGGGCTTTACCCGGACTGTCCGGTTGTCTGGGTGGATGACAGCCCAAGCAGATTCACGTACATCCTGGACGAGAACGCCCTCCTCATTCAGAAGGCCTCCCCCTACAAGAGCGACGTTGCACTCCTCTTTGAAAGGGACAACTTCCTCAAGATAAAGAACCTTCCAGAGATACTGAAGATCGATGACAGCCTCGCGGAGTTTGAGGAGTGCATGGGGCTGCCGTGAGACTGGAGAGGGAATAACGATGGCCAATGTCAAACACTAAGCTTTGCCTGCGCCGGAATGGGGGACATCTCAGTAGGAGGCCCCCAGGACAGGCTCTTGGGAGCTGCGTCGAAACCCTTTAAACCTCCCAACCTTTTCCTTCTCCGGTGGGAGGATGGAGTTCGTTGAGGTGAGTGAGGGGCTCGCAAGGATACTCGTTCCAAAGGCAGAGCGCATATACGATGCACCTGTCTTTTACAACCCTGTGATGGTGCTCAACAGGGACATAAGCACCCTGGCGGTTCGCGTTCTAGGTGTCCAATCGGTTCTTGATGCCCTCTCCGCCACAGGGGTGAGAGGTATCCGCTATGCGCTCGAGACATCCACCGGGGAGGTTTGGCTGAACGATATAAACGAGAACGCTTTCCGCTTGATGGTCGAGAACGTAAGGCGCAACACCGGGGTTGACCCCGAGCTGGGAGAGAGACTGGCCAAATTCCGTGGAGAGAGACTCATCACCGTTACAAACGACGACGCCAACAGGATAATGGCCAACAGTTTCAGACACTTTGAACTCGTTGATCTGGATCCCTTTGGCTCACCGGTGGAATTTTTGGACACCGCCCTTCGCTCCGTCAGGCGAAAGGGATTCCTGGCGGTGACGGCAACCGACACCGGGGTTCTGTGTGGGGCGTACAAATACGCCTGCCGCAGGAAGTACCTCGCCGAGCCGATAAGAGGAGAGCTGTGCCATGAAGCCGGACTGCGGATTTTAATAGGAACCGTGGCTAGGTATGCGGCAAAATATGACCTCGGTCTTGATGTCATTCTCGCGTACTACCGTGATCACTACTTCAGGGCCTTTTTGAAGCTGAAGAGCGGGGCAAAAAAGGCGGACGGTAGCCTAAGCAGGCTTGGCTATCTGTGGCAGGAAGAGAATGGAAGCTTCCGGTACGGGGAGGGTTTTCTGCCGGACAGGCCAGGCGCCCACGGCCCCCTCTGGTTGGGCCCCCTTAAAAACCAGGAGTTCGTGGATGATCTCCTCTCAGCTGCGGGGAATGCCCCCCTCGGCGATCCCAGAGGGACCCCGAAGTTCCTGCGGGTTCTGGCAATGGAGCTGGATGTCCCGTTTTTCTACGACACCCACGCACTGGCACGGCGAAACGGTTTGCAGGTCGGAAAGCTCACCCGGATAATCGAAGAGTTGCGTAATTCAGGGTACCATACGACGAGGACGCACTTCTTGCCCACGGCCATAAAGACCACCGCCCCCTTTGAAGACGTGATGGACGTGCTGAAGGAGTCCCAGCAACCCATGTGAACAGCCAGTGGAACATGCTTCCAGCAGGTGAAGCGTACGTTTGAGACTACAAAACTTTAATAAACGCCAAACCTACATCTATAAAGCTAGACCGACAATGGGGTGAAACAATGAATGCCTTTGGGGGATTAACATTGCTCGGACTTAGTGTGGGGGCAACAGTCTTTGTTGGACTGATAGCACTCTTGGTTGCGGCGTACTTCATGAAGCTGGGGGCTAAAGCTGCCGGAATCGAGAACCCCACGCTGGGCAGAAGTCTCATTGCGATACTCGGTGGAGGAATCCTGGCTGGGATCATCGCGGAGATACTGTTCTTCCTACCCGGGATAAACATTATAATAGCCTTCATCGTTTACATCTGGGTAATCAAGGCAGTTTTTGACACCGGCTGGGGAAGGGCATTCTTGGCATGGCTCATATCAATAATAATAGCCGCAGTTACGTTCTTCGTCCTCGGCCTGATAATCGTGGTTCTGTGATGTGATTTTTCTCCGGATTTAATCACTTTCAAACCCTCACGTGCTTCCATTTCCCCCTTCTGAAAATCCACCAGTACATCGCGGCGCTCGTGAAGGTTTCCAGGCTCATTGCAACCCAGGCTGCCACAATGCCCATGCCCCGAAAGCTCAATGGCCCTACCGAGAACCCAAAACCCAGGAGGTAGGCAGGGATTATTCTAAAAAGAAGCTTGCTTACTGCCGTCACGTACATCGGACTTTTAGTATCGCCAGCCCCCCTGAGAGAACCGCTCAGGACGAACACCCACCCCAGCGGGATCTCGCTTATGCCTACTATAAGGAGGTAGATGGATGCAAGATGCAGAACGGTGCCGTAGTTTGGATCGCTGGAGGTGAGGAACGGCATCACTAGGTAGCGCGGGAAGAGTATGAGGATCACCGCCATACCACCCATGAAAAGAGAGATCATCTTAATGGCCTCCCTCACAGTTCTCTCGGCCTTCTCCGGCCGACCGGCACCAAGGTTCTGCCCCACTAGGGTAGAGGAGGCAACATTAAAGCCAAAGGCAGGCATGTAGGCTATGCTCTCAACCCTGAGACCTATCTGATGGGCGGCAAGGGCCACATCGCCAAAACGGGTGACTATGCTCAGATAGAGGAAGTTGTAGAAGCTGAACAGACCCCTCTCAATGAGCGTTGGGGTTCCTATCCTCACTATTCGCTTGACCATCTCAGGGTGAAAGCTCCAGCTTGGCGAGAACTTTATGACCAGCCTCTTAGAAAGGAGAAGGGTCATTATGAAAATCATGGAGGCCGTTATCCCTATCCCCGAAGCCCACGCAGCCCCAACGGCACCGAGCCTTGGAAAACCCAGCTTGCCGTAGATGAGGAGGTAGTCAAAGGTAGCGTTGAGGATATTCATCAGGATCCCTGCCTTCATCGGGGTTTTCGTATCGCCCGCGCCCCTCAGAGCAGAGTTGGCTGTGAAGAGAACGAAGCGTATAGGGTAAAAAAGGAAAACAACTCTTAGATAGGAGTATGCCAGGGAGAGGAGATCCCCTTTAGCCCCCATTATTCCAAGCACATCCCCGCCAAGGAACCATCCAAAGAGCATAACCGGAACGCCCAAAATGAAGGCCAAGTAGAGGCTCTGTTCAAGAGCCAGCTCCGCACTCTTAAACTCCTCTGCCCCAAAGAAGCGTGCTACAAGGGCCAGGGTCCCAACGGAAACTGCCATCATTATGGGAAACATAAACCAGCTCACCTGACCGCCGAGACCAACGGCGGCTATGGCAAGGGCGCTCACGTGACCGACCATCAGGGTATCCACTAGGTTGAGCAGTGTCTGGGAGATATTTGCGATTATGGCCGGCCACGCCAGCGACCAGATTCTTCGCTGAATAACATTGAGCCGAAACATTAAGATGTCCCTCTAATCGATGAAAGCAGTATAGAGGTTTAATAAGGTTTCTGCCCGTGTTAGCCCCAGGCCTGAGCATTGAGGGTTGCCCGAGAACGACAACGTCCAAAGCCCATGGTCAAAGAAAAGTCAAAATAAGAGGGTTTAGTAGCTGAGATCCCTCTTCTTCTTCCACTTGTGGGACCAGCTGTACTTCCTCATGCGCCTGCTCCTGCCGAAACCGCATGCGGCGCAGTAACCCTTCTGGACGTTGAAGGCGCGCCTTCCGCAACGTCTGCATCTTATGTGGGTTGGAGCATGATTTCGCCTCCCCTTCGGCTCGGTTCCACTTCCCATAATATCACCTCGCTACTCAAAGCGCTCACTCAAGCTCAACCGGGGATATGGCCAGAACGTTATCTCCCCTTATGACGATTTTACCGTACTTCTTGACGACCTCGTTCTCCTGGATCATATCAGCATCGGCAAGAACTATGTTCAGGTGGATGTCGTAACCGATGAGCTTACCCCTAAACTCCGAGCCCCTCTTAAGGAGCACGAGGACGTCCTTATCAAGGGACTTGTGTATAACGTCGAGTGGTCTTTCCGCCATTTTCACGCACCTCCAAACAATCAAAGCTCATAGCGATAACGAGGAAAACGGTTTATAACTCTTTC
>JALVUT010000080.1 GCA_027035445.1 Thermococcus sp. | reverse complement strand
GGAGAGATCCTCGTAATAGTTGCTGAGCCTGATGAAGACCTAGATATTAGCGAGTTCGTCACCGACCAAGAGGGACTGCTTTTAATCCCTGTCAGTGCTGTTAAGAGCATAGGGGAAGTTATAATAATAGACTCCAACAAACTGGCCGTCAAATCCAAGCTAAGAAGGGCCAGTGCCATAAAGAGGAGGATTTCAGAGGGTGAGGGAGAGACCCCGGAGGTGTGAGCTCAATAACCCTCGTAAAGCCTCTCCGCGAGGAAGCGCGGAAGACCTGCTTCCAGTATTTTTCTCGCGGCTTTTTCCACGTCGTATTCCACGCGGTGAAACTCGATGTTATCGGGGGGTTCCTCCTCGGTGTCTATGATGGCATAGGCCGCCCTCCAGTCCCCGTCCCGCGGCTGCCCCACACCGCCGGGGTTGATCACTCTCCTTCCTCCCCCCAGAACTTTAATCATAGGGACGTGTGTGTGACCGACGAGGAGGTCGTCCTGCCTGACATAGCCCAAAACTGCCTCGAACTCACTATCGGGGAGCCAGGGAAAGAGATATTCATCAAGAGGAGCACGTGGAGAGCCGTGGATTAAGAGGTAGCTCCTCCCGATGTCGTCTGTGAAGAGCCCCCTGACAGGGAGCCGCCTCAGGAACTCGAGGTCTTCAGTGCTCATCACCCTCTGGTGCCACCGGACGGCCTGCCTCGCGTAGGGGTTGAAGCCCCAGTCAGCGCCGAAAGCTATTGCGTTGTCGTGATTGCCCCGGATGCAGAGAAATACTCTTCTTCCCATCCGCTCTTTAATAAATTCAACGACCTCGTTTGGATTGGCCCCGTAACCGACGAGGTCGCCCATGCAGAGGATTGCATGGGCCCGCTTGACCTCCCTCCAGACCGCCTGAAGGGCCTCCCAGTTGGAGTGAATGTCCGAGATGAGGGCGATTCTCATAGAATCACCGCTTTAAATGATACCCCCTCTGTTTATATGGTATTCTCACCGCGGCACCTATGAGGATCACTCCGAGGGCTATCATAACGACACCCCAGAGGGAGCTTTTCATGTAGAACGCCCTACCCCCGGATGAAGCACCCAAACCACAGGGGGTAACGTTTTGATAGGCCTCCATTTCCCTGAAGCTGAATCCCCTGGCGAGAACCACACCCAACCCCTCCCAGACTGCCGAGTGAGGTATGTACCCACCAAACGGGTTCCTGTAGAGTAGGGTGTAACCGATTTTTCCCTGATTGGGACTGCATCCCATCTGAAGGGAGAGTGGAGTGCCATGATAGGTCTCGTTGAGGATCCTGAACGAGTCGTTTTTCAAAACGAGAATGGCAGTGCCGTTGTCCCCGTAGACTGTGCCCCGGGGG
Source organism: Thermococcus sp. (assembly GCA_027035445.1). The sequence continues at coordinate 2,720 of JALVUT010000080.1, read as the reverse complement.
GCGCTCACGTTGAGGAGGAAGCCGCGGTTGCAGAGGAAGGCTATTCCCCCAAAGTCCTTCACCGAGGCACTAACAGTGAACCTACCTTTGCTCACGTTCAGAAAGCCAGCGTAGTCGCCGGAAACAGCGTAGACGATAATACGCACCCTCCAGGACAGGTTTTCAACGTAGAGGTTTTTAAAGGAGGGTGGCTTTGAAGGGTAGAACAGCCCACTCCTCTTTTCAAAAACGTAGGAAGTCCCGTCCGGGTCGTCCACGACATTTATCCTGCTAGCTTTGACCGGGGCATCCACGGCCAGCACGTACGCCTCAACTTCACCGCCATTCTGGACATCCAGCGCGCGGGCAAAGCTCAGCCTCATCTCCGGGTATTCGGAGTTGCATCCCGACCTAGCGTGGTCCGGGTGAAGCACGAGGAACGAGCCGAGCAGGATCAGGAAGATACCGATGACGGCAAGGCCCTTTCTCATCTTTCTTCCTCCGTCATCTAATACAGGGTTAAGTTCCTAAAAACCTTTCGTTGTAATCATCACAACTCGAAATGTAGTTGAAGACAGGGAACAATACAGAAAGGGAAAGAAAAGGATTCACTCCTTCTTCTGCCTGGCCTTCCAGTTGCTCCATCTGTAAAGCGCCGCGAGGGACTTTACGGCCCTTTCCGGCTCTGGATAGGCGGGTATGCCCTCCTCGTTGAGCATGTCGATGGCTTCCTTGGCCTCTATGCCACCGACAAGGGCAACAACGAGTGGCTTCTTCTTCCCGCTCTCGTTGTACTCACGGATGACTATCTTTGCAAGGTCCCTCGGGTCAAGAACCGCCGTCTGGCAGTAAAGCACCGCTATGGCATGCATGTTGGGATTTTCAAGGGCGGCTTTGATGGCTCCTTCGTAACCCTCAGCACCGGCCATCCCTGTAAGGTCAACAGGGTTCTTGTAAGAACCGAAGGGCGGCATATAGTTGGCGAAGACCTTCAGGTCATCAAGGTTATCGTAGAGATGAAGCCTTTCCTCTTCCGCCGCGTCCGTTGCCATAACCCCTATCCCGCCACCGTTGGTGAGGATGACGACGTTCTCACCGACCGGCTCAGGAAGGTTGCTGAGGGTTCTAGCCCAGTCAAAGGCCTCTCCAATGGTGAGGGCTCTGAGGACGCCGCTCTGCTTGAATGCTGCCTCGTATATCTTGTCACTTCCAGCGAGCGAACCGGTGTGGCTCGCGGCGGCCTTAGCACCGCGCTCACTCCTTCCGGCCTTTATTACGATTATCGGCTTTTCCATGCTGACCTTCCTCGCAGCCTTCATGAACTTCCTGCCATCGGTAACCCCCTCCATATAGATGAGGATGGCCTTGGTGTTCCCATCCGTCTCGAAATACTCGAGGAGGTCAGCATCGTCGATGTCGCTCTTGTTTCCGATGCTGACGACAGCAGAGAGGCCGACCTTCTCAAGGATGGTCCAACCCATGAGGGCTATTCCGAGGGCACCGCTCTGGCTGATAAGGGCGAGGTTGCCGGGCATGACATCGGTCGGGCCGAATGTGGCATTGAGCTTGTCTGGGGTATAGACGACGCCGAAGATGTTCGGGCCGAGGATCCTCATGCCGTACTTGTGGGCGGTCTCGACGAGCTCCTCCTCGACCTTTTTGCCCTCGGGGCCAAGCTCTCCGAAGCCCGAGCTGATGATCGGGAGAACCTTAACCCCCTTCTGGCCGCACTCCTCGACGACCTGGGGGACGAACCTGGCCGGAACGATGATGACGGCCATGTCGACCTCGTCCGGAACGTCGAGGATACTCCTATAGGACTTGAATTTCCTCCCATTTATTTCTATCTCAACGCCCTTGACGTTGACGGGGTATATCCTGCCCTCGTAGCCGTACTCCACGAGGTTCTTCATGACGGCGTAGCCTATCTTACCGGGCTTTTCAGAAGCGCCAATGACGGCGATGCTCTTTGGCCTGAAAAGTGCCTTGATATTTGGGTCACCCATCTTTATCACCTCTTGATGACATTTACAGTTTTACATCTGTAAAACGAGTTAAAACGTTTCTCCTCTCTTTTTGCCGATATGGACATCGGCAACCGCAAAAGTGGGGGGGTACGAACCGGTCTTGAGCTGAACGCCTGAAATTTGGAGAAGTCTCGACATGACGCTGATAAAATCAAAAAATCTTTAAGATCATAGGGAAAATCTGAAGGGGTGCGTATGGAGATGAAAAAGAAACTGAGTCCAGAGGAGGAGAGAATACTGCGGTGGATGACGATTGCGTTTGATGTCGTGGTTATACTACTTGGAATATTGACCATGATCTACGTTGCCTACCTGCTGTACGATATGTTCAGGATGTTCCTTCAAGAGCCAAACATCGAGAACATCCTCCACGACTTCCTATTGGCGGTTATACTCCTTGAGATCTTCGAGCTGCTCACCCTTTATCTCAGGGAACATCATGTTAGCATGCGTCGTGTTGCCGAACTAGGTGTCGTCGCCATAGTCAGAAAACTCGTCATAACTGCAAACTACGATCAGGTTGGATGGCAGACACTCATATCACTGGCAGCCCTTATCCTTGCCCTAGGGTGGGTGTACATCCAAGAGAGAAAGCGCACAACCCAGCACGAGGAGTTTCTCATGGAGCATGGGGGTGGATCCGCGGTCTCCGGCGAGTACTGAGCCCGTACATATGGCTGAAGGCAAAGGCTAAAATACCTCCAGTCATATCCT
>JALVUT010000079.1 GCA_027035445.1 Thermococcus sp. | reverse complement strand
TGTTTAAGGAGTTTAAAATACAGAGCGTCAGTGAGTTCTTTAGACGGAACGCGGCAATGCTCGGTTACACCGGCAAAATTCGGTCACTCACAACGGTTGTCCATGAGGCCGTTACCAACTCGCTTGACGCCTGTGAGGAGGCGGGGATTCTTCCCTACGTCCGTGTTGAGATTGAAGAGGTTAAGAGGGAGCACTACAGGGTTATAGTCGAGGACAACGGGCCGGGAATCCCTGAGAAGTTCATAACCCACGTCTTTGGTAAGATGCTGGCGGGCACAAAAGGCCATAGGAACATACAGAGCCGCGGTCAGCAGGGCCTCGGTATAAGCGGTGCAGTGATGTTCGCCCAGATAACCAGCGGAAAGGCCACGCACGTGGTGACCTCAACTGGAGAGGGTGATACAATCGAGGCTTGGGTAAAGATAGACGTGGACAGGAACGAGGGTAAAATCGTTAGAAAGGCTAAGAGGCCCAACTCTAAAGGCTGGCATGGGACGAGGATAGAACTTGAGGTCAAAAACGTCCGCTACATCCGTTCAAAGCAAGGTGTTTACTGGTACCTCAAGCTCACGGCCATAGCGAACCCTCACGCCCACATCGAGCTCATCGAACCAGATGGGAAACTCATAGTGTTTCCACGGTCAAGCGACGACGTTCCCAAGCCTCCGGTTGAAATGAAGCCTCACCCGCGTGGCGTTCTCACCGATGACGTTTACAGGATGGCCAGGAAGACGAGGAGAAACACGGTAAAGCGCTTCCTCATCGGTGAGTTCTCCAGGATAAGCGATAGGAAGATCGACGAACTGGTCATGTACGTGGCTGCCCTGAGGCTCATAAAAACAGAGAAGGACAAGAACGTTCAGGGGCAGCTCTATGAACGCCTTGCAAAGGGCGAAGTCAAGTCCGTTCTCCGCTCCTTCAAGGGTTACACCAAGGTTGTGAAGCAGGTGGCCAAAATAATGGAGAAACCGCCGGGGAATCTTGACTGGCACGAGGCGGAGGAGATAGTGGAGGCCTTTAAGTACCTGAAGTTTTTGGCGCCGCCGACCCATGGCCTGAGGCCCATAGGTGAGGCGAACATGGAGAGGGGTTTGAAAGGGATCCTCAAGCCTGAGTTTGTCACCGCGGTCACGAGATCCCCGAAGGTATACTCTGGCGGAATTCCCTTCCAGGTTGAGGTTGGCCTCGCGTACGGTGGGGGGATACAGACTGGATTTGATGTCCTGAGGTACGCCAATCGTGTTCCTCTCCTCTTCGATGCCGGTTCCTGTGTAACGAGCCTAGCGGCGCGCTCTGTGGACTGGAAAAGGTACAAGGTAGACGACCCGGATAGAACGCCCCTGGTTCTGATGATCAACGTTATCTCTGTTCATGTTCCCTACACGGGAACCGGAAAGCAGAGCATAGCCAGTGATGAGAACATCTACAACGAGATCCGTCTGGCAATTATGGATGCCGCTAGGAGGCTTCAGACATATCTCAGCGGCAAGCACAGGAGACTGCATCAGGTCAAGAGGAGAAAAACGTTCGAACGCTACGTCCCGGAGATAGCGAAGGCCCTGAGTGTTCTGACGGACGAGTCCGAGAAGTCCATCGAAGGCTACTTCCTTGGTTTCATAGAGAACCACTTCGCCGCCAAAGAAGGTCAGACAGCGATTTCAGAGGGGGTGAGCGAGAATGCCTAAAGGGAAGACCATCCACCGCGAGAAACCCAAGGAGAGGTTCTCCTACGACCCCACGAGAGTGTTGACTAAGCTGGAGGAGTACGGATGGAGAATCCTAAGGGGGATTAAGGAAGGTAAGAACCCCTATTTTGACATCCCAATGCGCGGCATCAGCAACGTTTACTTCGACGAGAAGAGACGCGTCATCCGGATGGGGGACAAGCTGTCGAGGAGGTACTTCCTGAACGTTGCCCACGCGAGGAAGTTTATGCAGACCCTGCTTCTGATGGCATATGTCAAAAGGCTGGTTGCCGAGAGCAAGCACGCAAGCCTCAGAGAAGCCTACTACGCCAACAAACACACCATACCAAACACCAAGGAGAACACCTTTGAGGATCAGCGCGAGAGTGACCCCATAATTGAAGACCTTGAGAGGATGCTCGGCGTCCTCCGTGAGGAGATGCACCTAACGGCTGATAGACGCGGCTACATCTACGGTGACATAGTGATCAAAGACGGTGAGGACGAGTTCAACACCTCGAAACTCGGTATGGGTGGGTGGGCCGTTCCTGGAACCGTTGAGCACCTCCACTTCATGGAGATCAACGTCGACTACGCACTCGTCGTCGAGACAGCCGCTATGGCCGACCGTCTCATCGAGGAAAAATTTCCAAAGAAGGAGAACGCCCTCATCATAGCGACGCAGGGCCAGGCGTCCCGCGGCGTCAGGCGTTTGATCCACAGGCTTCACTACGAGGAGGGCCTTCCCATCATAGTCTTCACAGATGGTGACCCCTATGGCTGGTATATTTACTCCACCATAAAGCAGGGTTCGATAAACCTCGCATACCTCAGCGAGAAGCTCGCGACCCCAGAGGCTAAGTTCGTGGGAATGACGATGGACGACATAGAGCGCTACGGCCTTAAAAACGTCACAGAGAAGCTCAAGGGCGTCCCGCCCAGCAAGAAGGGCGGCCCCACGGCGGACTACAAGAGGATAACCGAGGAGATGAACTACCCATGGTTCCAGAACAGGGAGTGGCAGAGGCAGTTCCAGCTTGCACTGAAGATGGGGGTTAGGATTGAACAGCAGGCACTCGCCAACAAGTCCCTTGAGTTCGTCGCCAAGAGGTATCTCCCCGAAAAGATAAACCGCGGTGAACTGCTGCCATGACGACGACCGAAGAGCTCGTCGCACAGGTGAACAAGATACTGGACGATATCGGGATAGATATGGATGGGTTATTTGAGACCTTCGAAGTTCCACCAATTGCCCACCGCTTGAAGGAGAATCTTTCCCTCCTCCAGGGGCTTGAGGCGGATCTTTCGCGGCGGGTTGGCGAGAGCACACCGGCGGTCAGGGGTATGGACAAACGCGACAGGGATCCGCATATCCAGTGGATATATAAGAAAAAGAGGAACCGTGTCCTGGCCCTTGAGCGGCTTCGGGCCGCCATCACTGCCCATAAGATGGCCCTGTCCGCCATAGATGCCAACCACACTTTTTTCTACGGCAAGAAGCCCATCAGTTTAAAAGAGCTCACCCAGGAGAACCTCCCATCTGTGAAGGCGTTCTCAAAGCCTGTGATGCTTGGGAGGATTGAGGCCATCCCATATCTGGCGTATTCGGGTGACGTGCTCAGGCTCCTGGGACGGCACAGCATAGCCGTCAGGGAGGCGTTTAAGTTCATCAAATCCAAGCTCCGTGAGAGGGGCATCGTTAGAATGCGCGGACTCCGCATAGAAGTTGAGTACTGGGAGAACAACAGGCTAAAGAAAGCGCGTGTAGATCTGCCCGCAGACGCCGATATAGAGGGTGAGCTAAGGAAGAGGTTCGGAAGGCGCTTCCGCTGGCGTGTCCTGAGCTTTGTGAAGACAAGGGGAGTGCTCATAAACAACCACTACACCGTGGACAACCTGGCCCTTGCATACGCCATCCTTGATCCGCAGAAAGGTGCTGAAAAGCTCGGCCTCGACCTCTTTCGCTACTACTTTCTCACCTCTGAGAACGAGAGGGAGAGCCTGGGCGTTTATCCGGATATAAGGCTCTGCATTGACTGCCACTACTCGATCTTTGACCTGCCCTTCAAGGATGAACCGGGTTTCAAAACGGGGCATGGAAGCGTGCTCCTGATGAGAAAGTGCGAAATCGAGAGGGCGATAGTTGGCAGGAGGAGGGAGGTCAGCAACGTGCCCAACTATCTCCTTGGCGGTGTCCTCCTCTATGGGATAAGCGACTACGAGGAGGGCAGGGTGGCCAAACTCCTGGGTGTCCCTGAGGACGAACTTAAGGCTGCTATTGAGAAGTTCGTCATCTCCGGCCTCCATACGACCCTCTTCAAGGACACCAGGAAGTTTGAGAGGTTCATGCCCAAGAGCGACCGGGCGAAGCAGTTCCTGGCCCTCCTTCAGGGGTGAGATACAT
>JALVUT010000078.1 GCA_027035445.1 Thermococcus sp. | reverse complement strand
GACACAACACTGCTTTCAATCCCATTTTGGTCTGATTTTATCACTCGTCCTCTTCTCTTGGGAGAATATTATGCAACCAACTTTCAATCCCATTTTGGTCTGATTTTATCTCGTGATTTATACTACACACCAAACCCGCCACTCCTGACTTTCAATCCCATTTTGGTCTGATTTTATCTTTCCCGGCACCAATGCGCGACTCTGGAACGAGGATACCGCTTTCAATCCCATTTTGGTCTGATTTTATCAGTGGGACGGCAAGAGAAACATAGTTTACATCAACCCTTTCAATCCCATTTTGGTCTGATTTTATCGTGCTTTAACAGTACACTTGTCTTCTGTTTCTGCAAACTTTCAATCCCATTTTGGTCTGATTTTATCAGGCTTAAAGGAAACGAAAGTGGGCAAACTGCTTTCAACTTTCAATCCCATTTTGGTCTGATTTTATCTAACATGATCAAACTTCGTTTGGTTCATATAAAACCAGCTTTCAATCCCATTTTGGTCTGATTTTATCTTGACGTACTGGTCTGTTCTTGCAGTTCAGCTTGCTAACTTTCAATCCCATTTTGGTCTGATTTTATCGACAAGTTGAAGAATGACTTATTCTTGTATGAAAAAGACTTTCAATCCCATTTTGGTCTGATTTTATCTTAGCTGCAGCAACAGCAGAAGACGCACAGTACTGTATAAAAATTTCCTTTCAATCCCATTTTGGTCTGATTTTATCGCTCTACACTTGCAATTGCACTGCCGACGCTGCCAAGCCTTTCAATCCCATTTTGGTCTGATTTTATCCCGAATACTTCGAGCTTAACCTCACAGACCCGGACAAACTTTCAATCCCATTTTGGTCTGATTTTATCAACGCTAGAACCAGAGCATCGTCGCTCGTCGCTGGTTCGCTTTCAATCCCATTTTGGTCTGATTTTATCCGTAATCTTGTTTTCGTTTTATTTTTGTTGCGTATGGCTTTCAATCCCATTTTGGTCTGATTTTATCAAACGAAGATTCTCTCGTCGCAGCGGGAAGCACTGACCTTTCAATCCCATTTTGGTCTGATTTTATCATACATCTGCAACGAAAAGAAGATTGAAGTGGTAAACCTTTCAATCCCATTTTGGTCTGATTTTATCCTTTAGTCCTGACCAACCGGTCAGTCAAAACTATAGAGCTTTCAATCCCATTTTGGTCTGATTTTATCTGTACCGGAGAACGCTGTCCGACCATCCAAAGATGAAGCTTTCAATCCCATTTTGGTCTGATTTTATCAGGTTTATCCAGAGCCCTGAGAACTTCGTAGTCGGTCTTTCAATCCCATTTTGGTCTGATTTTATCTCCCATATCGGCTTAAGGAAAGATCTCCACTCTTCTAACTTTCAATCCCATTTTGGTCTGATTTTATCTCAGACTGTGAAGCAATGATGTTCGCAGAGTTGCATGTCTTTCAATCCCATTTTGGTCTGATTTTATCTTTAGTGGAACCGTCAACCGTGTTATCCTCCTCTTTTACTTTCAATCCCATTTTGGTCTGATTTTATCAAGCTGTCGTTCCAGGAAGGCAGGGAGTATACTAAGCTTTCAATCCCATTTTGGTCTGATTTTATCAAGCCGTCAATAGCACCTGCACTTCTCGCAGCGGGAGCCTTTCAATCCCATTTTGGTCTGATTTTATCAAGCCGTCAATAGCACCTGCACTTCTCGCAGCGGGAGCCTTTCAATCCCATTTTGGTCTGATTTTATCTGGAAACAGCTAGACCTGCTAAGAATAAAGCTGAAAAATGCATCTTTCAATCCCATTTTGGTCTGATTTTATCGCGTTAGAATAGACAGAAAAGTAAATGACAAGCTCCTTTCAATCCCATTTTGGTCTGATTTTATCCGTTCACGTTAGCGAAGTATTTTCTATCGACGAGGCTCTTTCTTTCAATCCCATTTTGGTCTGATTTTATCAACGCTCTTGTTCCCGTGCCCGACCCACCATACCACGCTTTCAATCCCATTTTGGTCTGATTTTATCGCATGTCTGGGAACTCCACGTCGAAAGCGTTCATTATTGCTTTCAATCCCATTTTGGTCTGATTTTATCTGTCGAAGACACCGTTGCGGATGAAGTTGTTCAGGTTGCTTTCAATCCCATTTTGGTCTGATTTTATCTAGTGTTTGTTACGATATTGAACGGCCATGGAACAAACATCTTTCAATCCCATTTTGGTCTGATTTTATCACTAATTGACAACGCCGATAAGGTGGACGGACATGATGCCTTTCAATCCCATTTTGGTCTGATTTTATCTGTATCACTTCCTACCAGCTCCGATTGGAACAGCAATCGCTTTCAATCCCATTTTGGTCTGATTTTATCCTCGCAGTCAGAGACATCGTAAAACTGCACGTCGACGCTTTCAATCCCATTTTGGTCTGATTTTATCACGACGACGAGCCAAAAACAGACACGTCGCTCAAGGAAAAGTTCTACTTTCAATCCCATTTTGGTCTGATTTTATCCACTTGAACAAGTATCACAGCAAGGGGGGGATGGTATGACTTTCAATCCCATTTTGGTCTGATTTTATCCGCAGTGTACTGGATAAGCGAAGGATTTGTCATTGACCTTTCAATCCCATTTTGGTCTGATTTTATCAAAACAACGAAGACGCAGTAAATTTCCTTCTTGAATTGCTTTCAATCCCATTTTGGTCTGATTTTATCTTGATTGTTATTAGCGAAGACGACGTTGGTCTGGCTACTTTCAATCCCATTTTGGTCTGATTTTATTGCTTTGTTATGATCAGTTAGAACTACATTAGTTTTATTCTTTCAATCCCATTTTGGTCTGATTTTATCTTGTTGAATCTTAAATATACACCACTTGCTGTTGTTGTCTTTCAATCCCATTTTGGTCTGATTTTATCCGAACGTTCCTCCTAACCGTCTCAACTCTCTGATAGCGCTTTCAATCCCATTTTGGTCTGATTTTATCGCTGTCTGAATCCTTTGCAACTCCCGTTTCCATCTTGCTTTCAATCCCATTTTGGTCTGATTTTATCGAGAAAGATCGTTGAAGCACTCGACGCACTGTGGATTCCTTTCAATCCCATTTTGGTCTGATTTTATCCTTTCCGAATACCTCGTTGCCCTCGTCAAGAAACACCAGCTTTCAATCCCATTTTGGTCTGATTTTATCCGGAGAAAGCGGAAAATCCACCAGCGATACCCGTCCCGGGAATGGCTTTCAATCCCATTTTGGTCTGATTTTATCCGAGCAACCTCGACGAGCTTCAAGTTAGACTGAGACAGTCTTTCAATCCCATTTTGGTCTGATTTTATCATTCAGTAAGTTATAACGCATGTGCTACTGTGTGTTACTTTCAATCCCATTTTGGTCTGATTTTATCAGATGAACACAAACAATCTGTTGATCTCGATGGGATCGTCTTTCAATCCCATTTTGGTCTGATTTTATCGAAGAAAAACTGTCCGAACTGCCCGTTAGCGAAGAAAGCTTTCAATCCCATTTTGGTCTGATTTTATCAACTGGTAATTTTCCTCTGTTTCGCTATATAACGGTTTCTCATCGCTCCTTTACGAGGCTTTCGTCGTCGACCTCTATTTGTGCAGTCAGTATATAAAGATGGACGACTCGCTGACTGAGCTTTAATTTTTCGTTAAACCTTTCTGATACAATAAATTAAAAATTAAAGGAAATTTATCAGGGATGAGGTTGTTTAACCTTCAAAGCTTCCTTAATTCCTGAAAACGAGAAAGTAAAAATAATAGTTTTAATCAATAAAAAGTGAGAATTTTAAGGTGGACGACTCGTGCATGTGGGAGATTTCGCAGGTTGAGTGGTGTAGAAGGCGTTAAAAGTGAAAAGGGGGATTTTAGCGGGGATGAGTTTGACGCTATGGGGGATGGACATGCCTATTTTACTTGAATTTCTGCAAACTAAAAATCAGCTACTCCACCAGATTCAGGTCGAAAATTCTGGCAATCTCCATCGCCCTTTCCATTTCCTCTTTCGTAAGCCTTCTCGCTATTTCCTTCCACTTTTCCGGATGCTGCCTGACCATGAACTCGGGTCTGTACTGAAACATCATGTTGAATCGAACTCCCGGA
>JALVUT010000077.1 GCA_027035445.1 Thermococcus sp. | reverse complement strand
GAGCTGATGATAGGCTTCGGCCTCCAGGAGGTCATGACCTTCAACCTGACGAACAGGGAGGCCCAGTACGGAAAGATGAACCTCAAACGTGGAAGGAACTACCTCAACCACCCCCCAATGGAGATAGTCGAAATAGAGAACCCGATAAGTCCTAAATGGTCAGCACTAAGGGGCTGGCTGATTCCAAGTCTGCTCGACTTCCTGAGCCAGAACACACACGAGAAGTATCCTCAGAGACTCTTCGAGGTTGGGAAGGCGACACTGATAGACAGGAGCAGAGAAACCAAAACAGTGAGCGAGAGCAAACTGGCAGTGGCCCTGGCCCACCCGCGTGTGACATTCACGGAGGCAAAGGAGATACTCGATTCAGTCATGCACCACTTAGGCTTTAAATATGAGCTTGAGGAGGTAGATCACCCGAGCTTTATACCTGGGAGGGTAGGAAAGGTCATGGTAAACGGGAAAGACCTGGGGGTTATAGGAGAGATCCACCCTGCTGTGCTGGAGAAATGGGGAGTCGAGATGCCGGTAGCGGTATTCGAACTCTTTCTACGACCGTTCTACACGGATCCCTACATTTAATCCTCTCTTCCCACACTCTTTTCAAGCATGGCAAGCATCAGCTCAAAGTTTGTGATGTTTGAGAATACCTCCATATCAACAATCCACTCCATACCTCCACCTCCAAACGTAGGTATCAAACGCCGTTTATCAAGCTTTCCAATATTTCTTTGAACAGAAGTCGAAATAGAGGTGTATATATGTAAAAGAAACTGTCATCTCCCCAATGGAACGGCCGTGGAAAGGCATTTATACCCCCTACCCCATCCCCACCACATGAGGGTAGCGCTCAGAGTTGCCTATGATGGAACGGTGTTCTACGGCTTCCAGAGACAACCCGATGTTAGAACGGTTGAGGGGGACATAGTTCAAGTTCTCGAAAAGCTTAATGTAATAGAGGATGCGGGGAGTGCCCACTTTAAGGGTGCATCAAGAACCGACAAGGGGGTCTCTGCCTTCTTCAACGTGGTTTCTTTTGATGTCTCCCGCAGGCTGGATCTGGTACGGCCAGAGGTTCTTAACCACCATCTCAGGGACATCTGGGTTCTCGGTGTTGCAGAGGTCCCCTGTGAGTTCCACCCCAGATTCTGGGCTAAATCCAAGACCTACCGCTACTACCTCATCGACGAGGGCTTGGATCTGAAAGCCATGAAGGAATGCGCGGGGATGTTCGTTGGAACCTACAACTTTAAGGCCTTTGCGAGGCTTGAACCTGGAAAAAATCCTGTGAGGAAACTAACACGGGTTGATGTAACCGGGAGAAGAGGTTATATCCTGATTGAGATTGAGGGTGAGAGCTTCCTGTGGGAGATGGCCAGGAGAATTGTAAATGCCCTCCGGTTCTGCGGACTGGGACTCATGGATGCTAGGGAGATTCAGGAAATGCTCACAGGAGATTACACAAAAAAAGTTCCAGCGGCGGCTCCGGAGGGATTGATCCTGTGGCACATAGCCTACGAAGGGCTCAAGTTCAGAGGCAACGAGATGGGACTGAAAAAGGCAAAACGTGACCTCTTTGAGCGCTACTCAAGGGCGCTTACGAGGGCTGCCCTTTTTGGAGATATACTCGTCAATCTTTGAATTTATTCCCCTATCATAATACTTCCCATAGTACTGCTTAAGTGCCTTCTGTCGCTCTATGAAGTGGGTGAAAAGGAGGGGATCATCATCCTCGACATCTACGATGAGGGCCTTCATTCCCTTCTTTGGTCTGAGAGCACGTCCAATCGTTTGGATCGTCATTATGTCGCTTTTACCCCCTCCAGCCAGGATTATGGCTGATATCTCGGGGATATCAACTCCCTCCTTCAGTAGGGTGGATATAAGAACCGGTATCCTGCCGTCCCTGAATTCCTCAAGGATCTCCCATCTATCCGGGCTCTGCGAGCTCAGGAACTCCGCCCGTATTCCCTCTTTTTTCAGCATCTCCCTGAGTATATCCCCGTGCTCTATGCGCTTTACATCGATAAGTACGCGGTGTCCCGCCTTCGCAAGCTCCACCGCCTTCTCGACTATGATACGGTTCCTCTCCATGTTGTTCATTATGACCTCTTCATAGAGCTCCTTGTAGTGCTCACTGAACGATGGCATCTCAGATCTGTAGGTCAATATCTCAAAACGGGGCTTTGCAAGGAACTTCTCCTTTATCAGATCTTCTGCCCTGGCATCAAAGAGGGTTGGACCAACAACGGCCTCTATCTTTATCTCCTCTCCCCGAACACGCCTCCATGGGGTTGCGGAGAGTCCAAAGCGGTAAACTTGGGGAAGCTTTAATCCCAGCTGGTAGAACTTCTCAGCGGCCGACGTTCTATGGCACTCATCGAACATTACTACCGCGTACTCATTCTGGAGCTTCTCCGGTCCTCTTGAGAGAAGGGTCTGAATCATGGTGACAGTAACCCCCTGTTCATCCCACTTGTTGTCCCCCACTATTCCCGCCTCAACTCCAAGAACCTCCCCCACCTTATCGGCCCACTGGTAGAGGAGTTCCTTGGTGTGCACAACAATAAGGGTGGAAAGATTGAGTTCGTGGATTATCCTGAGGCCAACAACGGTCTTCCCGCTTCCAACCGGGAGGGAGAACACCCCCATCTTCTCCCGTAGTGCCTTTTTAACGGCCTTTTTCTGGTACCGCCTCAGCACGTATTTTTCACTCCAGCGAGAGTTTATTGTGAAGCCGGTTACCTCCCTCTCGTCCTTGACACGAACCCTGTATCCCTTACTGTTCAGGTATTTCTTGACCCTCGGGAGGAGGCCGACCGGAAAACTGCGCTCATAGGGATCATAAAGGCTTTCTGGCTTCTCCCACCGACCGAAATCTCTCCTGTACGTCAGAAGGTCGTATATCTTAAAGTAAATCTGTGGATCGGCTTTCTCAACATAAACCAGTGCGGAGCCGTTGGGAATATGGAAGGTGACTAGGGGCATGGCGATCAACTGAGGGTTCTGGAAAAAGGATTTATAGACCTTTTGGAACAGTAATCAAAGGTGATAAAATGATAAGAGAAATACTCATGAGTTTTGATGACCTAGTCGTTGTGAGGGAACCCGTGGAAAAGAAGTTCGGGATTACCCGCTATCTTCTGAAATACAAAACCCGGCCTGTGCTCTTTGAAGATGTTGATGGCTGGCAGGTGGCCGGGAACATCTGGAGCACCCGGGAGCGGATAGCGGGCTACCTCAACGTCAGGAAGGAGAGATTAACGGGTTTCATCGCAGAGGCCATGAAAAATCCCAGACCCTTTAAAAAGATGAACGATGCACCCTTCTTAAAGAACTCAACAGAGGACTTCTCGCTTCTTGAGCTTCCGGTTCCCAGGTACTACCCAAAGGACGGTGGGCACTACTTTACCTCCGCAATGGTTGTAGCGAGGGGTGAGAATGGCTTCACCAACATCTCCTTTCACCGGATCATGGTCAGGGACGAGAAAACAGCCGCAATAAGGTTGGTTCCCAGGCACCTCTACTCGATGTGGAAGGATAAGGCAGAACACGGTGAAGAACTGGACGTTAGAATAATCGTCGGCAACCCGGTTCATCTGCTCCTTGCAGGGGCGACGAGCGTCCCTTACGGAGTGAGTGAGCTGGAGATAGCATCAAAGATGAGTAAGATGGCCTTTGGGAAACCGCTGGAGGTCGTCGATGTCAGTGGCATCCCCGTTCCGGTCGAGACGGAGCTCGTCTTCGAGGCAAAGATAACACCGGAACTCGTCGATGAGGGACCTTTCGTCGACATAACCGGAACCTACGACTACGTCAGGAAGCAGCCGCTGGTGGTCTTTGAGAGGATGTACCACGTTAATGACCCAATCTTCCACGCGCTGCTACCCGGCGGCTACGAGCACTACATGCTGATGGGCCTCCCGAAGGAGCCGCAGATATACGCGAGCGTGAAGCGCGTCGTGCCGAAGGTTCACGGCGTAAGACTGACGGAGGGCGGGGCCATGTGGCTCCACGCCGTCGTCAGCATAACCAAACAGCACGACGGGGACGGCAAGAACGCTATACTGGCCGCCCTTGCCGGCCACCCGAGCCTTAAGCACGTCGTTGTCGTTGATGAGGACATCGACATATACGACGACAGGGAGGTTGAGTGGGCGGTGGCCACG
>JALVUT010000076.1 GCA_027035445.1 Thermococcus sp. | reverse complement strand
TTAAGAAGTACTTCAGGATACCCACCGTTTTTACAGTCCATCGGCTCAACAAGGCAAAGATCCCGGCCAACTACTTCCATGAGGCTAACCTGGGAGAACTTGCACCCTATCCAGATATAGACCCCGAGCACACCGCCGCCTACATCGCCGACATGGTAACAACCGTGGGCAGGAGCTACATGTTGGAGGAATGGGATTTCTTCAGGCACTTCGAGGGCAAGGTTACGCACGTCTTCAACGGCATAGACTGCTCCTTCTGGAACGAGGAGCTCATGGAGAACGCGGCCCTCTCCAGGAAGGAGCGAAGGGAGCGTATCCTCAGGAAATTCGGTTTAAACGATGGGGATACCTTCATGTTCATCGGTCGCTTTGACCGGGCACAGAAGGGCGTTGATACACTGCTGCATGCCATCGAGATACTCTCGAGAGACCCCTCCTTCCGGGATATGAGGTTCTTGATAATAGGGAAAGGGGATCCGGAACTTGAGTCCTGGGCAAAAGCCGTTGAGCAGAGGTTCCCGGGCAACGTCCATGTCATCACTAAGCTCCTCTCCAGAGAGTTTGTTCGCGAGCTCTACGGCTCCGTAGACTTTGTTATAGTTCCATCCTACTTTGAGCCCTTCGGTCTCGTCCAGCTTGAGGCCATGTGCCTCGGTGCGATACCAATAGGCAGTGCCGTTGGGGGGATCAAGGACACCGTTGAGGATCTAAGGAGTGGAATGGAGAGCGCCACAGGTATCCTGGTGCCCCCAAGGGATGCACTGGCCCTGGCGAAGGCAA
This sequence comes from Thermococcus sp., assembly GCA_027035445.1. The sequence goes on along the minus strand of JALVUT010000076.1, from coordinate 3,431 downwards.
TAATTCGGGCAGGAGAGCTTGAAGAGGAAACCCGTGAGTTACTCCGGAAGAACGGGAAAAGACATGCCAGGGAGGATTTCACGTGGGGTAACGCGTGCAGGAGGTACATGAGGGTTTACGAAAACCGGGTGGACAGGGCCGCCTCTTTCCTTCACTAGCGCCATCCAAACTCCACCAGGAACTTTCTTTTCAACCTTTTCATGGTCCCGGATACGCCGAGAGTTCTGAAGATCACCCTTGAGCCGTTGATATTGGTAACCAGTGCCAGGGCGAGGCGGAGCTCCTCGACGTACTTCCTGTCAACCCTAACGATGCCGGTCTGGCTCCCTTCGTCGAACTTTATGAACCACGGTTTTGCCTTTGCCGAGCCGAGGGTGCCGAGGGTCGAGAGGCTTGCGTCCCAGATGGCTTTTTTCACTTCTTTGGAGGAGAATTTCCTCTCCCCTACTACCTGGAAGGCTATGTAACGGTGTTTGTCCCTCAACGTGGGCGGAAGGTACTTTGGCTTCTCCCTCATCTTTACACCTGCCCCTCTTTGCCCGTCAACCTTTTTAAACCCCTTGGCGGCGCTATGGTTAGCGGGGTGAGTTAGTTGGTATGGAAGACACCCTATTTTTCCTACGCCGTGGGAGAACTTCCGAAGGGCTGCCAGATGTGTGTTAGGGGTGAGAAGCTCGTCCTCTTCACCACCGGGATTTGTCCGCGGAACTGCTTCTACTGCCCGCTTAGCCCGTGGAGGAGGGAGGACGTCGTTTACGCCAACGAGAGATCGGTTAAACGGATTGATGACGTTATCGAAGAGGCTGCCCTGCAGGAAGCTCTGGGGGCCGGAGTCACCGGCGGCGACCCTCTGGCGAGGCTCGACAGGACGGTCGGGTACATCAGGCTGCTGAAGGAGCGTTTTGGGGAGAGGTTTCACATACACCTTTACACCACCGGCGCTCTGGCCACAGAAAACTCCCTAAGAAAGCTCCACGATGCCGGTTTGGACGAGATACGCTTCCATCCAGATCTGTTCAACCCGAATTCAAGGCTCTTCAACGTCGAAATAGAGAACATAAAGAGGGCCTTCGACTTCGACTGGGACGTCGGCGGTGAAATTCCGTCCATCCCGGGCCAGCTCGACAGGATGAAGTGGTACGCGGAGTTTCTCGATAACCTTGGAGCGAAGTTCCTCAACATAAACGAGCTGGAATTCAGCGAGATGACGCTCAAGACACTCCTCGACATGGGGTACCGGCCGGTCAGCGACGAGAGCGCGGCCATAAAAGGATCCCTTGAGCTCGGCCTCAGGCTTTTGGAGTGGGGCGAGGAGAACACCTCCCTGAGCTACCACCTCTGCACGGCGAAGCTGAAGGACGCGGTGCAGCTGAGGAACCGCCTGAAGAGAATGGCAGGGAAAGCGGCAAAGCCGTATATGGAAACAACCGAAGACGGGACGCTCCGCTTTGGAATAGCGGAATACGGCAATCTGGATGAGCTTTATGGGTTCCTCGTCGAGGAAGCCGAAGTGCCGGCGGGGTGGCTTTTCATAAACAGGGAGAAGGGTCGGATAGAGATGCCGGAGGAGGTTGCTGTAGAGCTTGCCGGAGCAGTGGAGGGCGACGTGAAGTTCTTCATCGTGGAGGAGTACCCCACGTGGGACAGGCTTGAGGTGGAACGGATTCCGCTGCCGTGATCTTACTTTTCTAAGTTGTTGGCTCTGGGGGCGTAAGTAACTTACGGGAGCATAAGTCAATCGAGGAGGGCAATCTTTGTCAGGGGGTCCGTCAGCTGGTAGGTTCCATTCTTTTCAGTAATCCATCCCATCTTCCTGAGGTTTTTGAGAAGTTCGTAGAGCCTCGGCTCCGGGGTTCTCACACCCTTAACTTCCAGGTAGTCCCGCAGGATGCTCCACCTGTTGTATCCAAGCGCGATTGCCCTGAGTATCTCAACGTAGCGGGGGGTTCTCATTTCGAGTTCCCTAAGCTCTCCCAGGATTAACCCCCGGGCCGTCTCGAGGGTTCTACCGATGGCCTTTTCAAAGTCCCTGCTCCCCAAGTATTCAACCCCAAAGAGCACGAGCCAGCCGGGGATGCCGTCCAGCGTCCCAACAGCGCGGTCTATGACTTCTTCAGGGACGTCAATACTGGTCTCCCTAAACCCCTCCTTCAGGAATTCTCTCGATACTCCTGGCTCAAAGGGCTCGATGTAGACCTCTCCCGCTGCTCTTCCGTAGAGGGGGCTCTCATAGTTTCCGATACCCAGAAAATCATGGAGCAGTCCAACCTCCGAGCCGGTGAGAACGATCCTGAGATTCGGAAGGCTGTCGTACGTGTGGGCAAAGAGTGCCAGAAGCTCCTTCCCACCCCTGGAACCGTAGAAACGAAGGTACTGGGCCTCGTCAAAGGCGATGATAAACCCCCCGGTTTTTTCGGCGATTTCGTTGAGTTCCCTAAAGATCTCCCTCAGCGAGGCCTCCCGGGGTTCCACTTTGAGGAACTTCAGGTCAAGGGAGACCTTAAACTTTGAAAGGATTCTCTGCAATAAGTTTCCTTTTGACTGAAGCTCCCTGATGAGGTCCTCCTTTGTGATGTGGCCGCTCTCAGCGTAGAGTTCCCTGCAGTCGATCAGTATTCCCGGGTTCTCATTGAGGTACGCCCTGAGAACTGAGCTTTTGCCAACCCTCCTTATCCCGAGGAGTAGTGTCATTGGGTAAGTACTGATGCTCCTTTCAAGCTCCTCAAATTCCCTCTCCCTGTCAAATATATCTTCCCGCCTCTGCTTGGGTCTCAGGTCGAACAGCACTTACGCCACCGTAGGTAACTTACGGGGGCATAAGTTATAAGGGTTTCGAAAGGTTTATCTATTTCATGCATGCATGCACTTATAGGTGATGGTCTTGGGCAAGACGATAACCATAGCCGATGACGTCTATTATGAACTCGTGAAAATGAAGGGCAAGAAGAGCTTTTCAGAACTCCTCAGGGAGCTGATAGGCAAGAAAAAGAAGGGCAACCTCGACGTGCTCATGATAGCCTTCGGAACGAGAACCCCGGAAGAGGTTGAGGAGCTTAAGAAGGAACTAAAGGAGGTCGAAGAATGGATGGACTCCTGGACACCGGCGTGGTGATAGAGCTCTTTGGAGGAAACAGGAAGGTCATTGAAAGCCTTTCTCCCGGGGGAACCTACACACTTTCAACCATAGTCGTCTTTGAGCTCTACTGCGGGCATTTGAAGGAGCGGGAAGAGCTCATGCTTGAGATGATGCCGAAGGTCGAATTCAACGAAGAGGCCGCTAAAATAGCGGGGGCAGTCTTCAGGGACTTGATGAAGAAGGGCCAAAGACCTCCAACGAAGGATCTACTCATAGCCGCAACGGCGATAGCGCATAATTTGGTTCTCTTCACCTGTGACAGGAGCTTTGAGCGGTTCAAGGAATACGGGCTGAA
>JALVUT010000075.1 GCA_027035445.1 Thermococcus sp. | reverse complement strand
TTTTGAGCTCGTAAAGGGTTTTAACCTCATAATCTGCCAGATGGTGTCCATTCTCTCCCATACGGTTTATCCAAACGGCCACCATGCCCAGATTCTTGGCCCCGTAAACATCCTGACTCAGGGAGTCCCCGACCATGAGGGCATCATGTGGTTTCACCTGGAGGGATTCCAGGGCCGCTAGGAATATCCTCGGTTCGGGTTTTATTGCGTTGACCTTGTCCCTAGTGATGATGACATTGAAGTACTTTGAGAGTCCCGTTAGCTTCAGCTTCAATCTCTGGTACTCCGGCCCGCTGGTCACAACGCCGAGCTTGTAGCCATTCTCCTTCAGCCATTTCAATGTGGGGATGACGTCGGGGTAGACTGTGAGTTTGTGGGGGTACCCCCTGAGAAGCTCTTCATACTGGATGTTCACGTTGAACAGCCTGAAGAAAAAGTTCCAGTCGTGCCAGTCGTACGTGTCCCTCCTGCCCAGTATCTCCCCTAGGAACTGCCTCCTGGCCTCCTCTTTGCTTATGCCGAATTTCTTAGAGATCCTGTCGTAAACCTGGGGGAGGAAAAGGAGGATGAGGGGTTGCTCGGTTAGTAGCGTGCCATCGATGTCAAAGAGAACCGCTTTCACACTACCACCCCCTAACGAGCAGTGAGAGTATCTCGACCTCGTCCTTTAAGTTGTCGTCGGTTATGATGCCCCAGATGATATCTTTCTTTTCAAGGATCTCCTGGAAATGTCGGAGTATCCCGTGGGCTTCCTTTAATGGGAATTCGGGTCCGACTAGGATTCCGATGAGTCCCCTGTCCCAGAGACCCCAGTGCCAGTCGAAGTCAACCCGTTCAAGCAATCGAATTATCCCAACGTTTCCTCCCTTTATCATGTTGAACAGGTCGGCGTAGTCAATGTTCACGAGCATCTGACTCTCTAGGTAGTAGTAGAGGCGCGAGAACATCTCTGCTATCCTTCTAGACGCCAGTTCATAGGACTCGACCACGGGAATGTTCTCGCCTAGGAACTCCCAGAGTGAGTCGTAGAACACCGTCTCGAAGGCATCAGCCCACCCTGGTTTTTCTGCATGCACAAGCTCTTTTTGGGGGGTAAGTACGTATGCGAGCTTTACTGTATCCTGGGGGGTGCTCTCAATTATCACGTTCTGTATCTCGCTGTCAATGTCTTTGTCCTCAAATATGAGCCACAGGAACGTATCCCTTGGGAGGCTGGAGAAGAACTTCCTTATCCTCTCCTCGTATTCATCGCCACGGGGAAGGAGATAGTACGCTGGGTTTATTGTTACTTTGACCGCTCCGTCCGTGGTTATACTGTTGACTATCCTCGCACCCGCGTTTCCTATTCCTGCAAAAATATGGGTAAAAGATGGCATGACAACCCCTTACTCAAGGGTCGCATGCTTCTTCTTCATATCCTTTTCGGTTTTCTGGAAGGTTGCCATGAGGAGGGCTATCACACCGTCGAGGAACACCATTGTGGAGTCCTCGAAGAGCGTTCCCATTGGGGCTACCCACTTGTACTTGGTCAGCATCTGGCGCGCTATGTAGTCTGTCGGGACGTCACTCTTCGTCCTGCCCGGTATCTCCAAGACCACGTCGGCAAGCTTTCCGAGGGTTGAATTGGCGTAGGAGGTTATCGAGACCACCTTTCCACCCTGGGCCCTCGCTATCTGGGCAGCGTCGACGATGCTCTTGGTTTCACCGGAGCCGCTGATGGCTATCAGGAGGTCTCCCTGCTCAAATGCTGGGGTTATGGTCTCACCAACGACGTAGACGTTGAAGTCAAGGTGCATAAGCCTCATGGCAAAGGCTTTCCCGACCAGACCGCTTCTTCCTGCGCCGTACACGAAGATCTTGTTGGCTCCTATCATGGCGTCCACGAAACCCCTCGCCTGCTCGAGTTTTAGCCCATCAGCTACACCCTCTACGTGCTCTGTGATATCGTGCATGGCCTTGCGTATCGTCATCATATACTCTCCCCAGAACAGGTCTATGATCTTTCGGGTTACTTCCCCTGGCTTCTTGGCCTTTGTTATTGCCCCTCCAACGATTATTACGGTAGCACCCAGCTCAATCACCTTGGGGATCGTCTCCAGATTCAGCCCCCCTGCCACGGCTACTGGAACACGGACGGTTTTAACCACACTTTCCAGGTCCTCTAGGGGCGTTTTTCCCTGAACCTGTTCGTCTATGCCGGTGTGAACGAGGATGTAGTGAACCCCCATCTTCTCAAGTTCCTTTGCCCGCTTGACCTTGTCCCTAACACCGATGAGGTCAACCATGATCCTGATTCCATACCTTCTGGCGACTTCGATGGCGTCCTTTATGGTTTTATCATCTGCAACGCCAAGAATGGACACAACGTCCGCCCCGTGTCTTGCCGCCATCTCAACCTCAAGGGCACCAGTGTCCATGGTCTTGAGATCGGCCACGATCTTTCTGTCCGGGAACCGGCGTTTCATAAGTTCAACGGCACGCATTCCCTCTTTTTTTATCAGAGGGGTGCCTACCTCCAGCCAGTGTGCACCGCCGTGGGCCGCTTTTTCAGCTATAGAAAGGGCTTGATCAATGTCCGTTAAGTCAAGAGCAACCTGAAGTATCATCTCCTCGCCTCCGAGGGTTTTTCGATTTAGGCTTATCAGATTACTTTTTAAACCTTGGTATCCATGACTTTACATCCAGATGTCAATCACCTTCGCCAAGATTTAAAAGGGGATGGCCCAAGACCGGTAAGGGGTGGATAATGGTAACTTTCATCCCGTTCGGTGAGAGACCAAACAGGGAGGGCGTTCTTTACGTTCTTAAACTCCTTCAGAGGAACAACCTTCTGGAGGATTATGTCATCGTTGAATCCAGTCGAGTTGATCTTATTTCGGACAGAGTACCCCATGATAACGCATACATCATAGGGGAGCATCTGGCGACGTACGGCATCATTGAAAAGCTCCGGCCGGCGTCTCTGGTGAGCATTGATGCCCATACGGATCTGATGCACGACTTCTTGGATCACGGTTCTTGGCTGGCGTACGCGCTTGAAAATCGGTTTGTAAAAAGGGCCGCGGTTCTCGCACCGGTCCTCATGATACCGAGTACCGAGAGAACACAGCTCTGGACGCGGCGGGTCAAGATATTCCCTGCCCTCCTGAGGAGCCGGAAGGTCAGGGGGAGATGGAGGGCCTACAGGAACCTCCAGACTAACGACCTCCCCGGGATAGTAGATGAAGCCCGGAGGTACCTTGGCGAAGAGATATACCTTACCGTTGATCTCGACGTTCTCCGCCCGGAGTATAGGATAGCGCGCTTTCAACACGGGGAGCTGACACTTGAGGATCTCCTTAAGGTACTTGAGGAAGTCAAGAAGAGGTTTAAGATAACCGCCTTCGACATAGCTGAGGTCTCCGACAGGATAGAACGCTCGCGTCTCGGAAAGAAGGCTTTCGTTGAGGTCTTCCAGCTTCTGATGGGGTGATGGGAGTGGTGGGACCAACGGAGGAGGAGATAAGGAAGGTCATAATGCCCCTCATGCTATCCGGGGCGAAGATGCTGGAGAGGCACTGTCCAAAATGTGGTTCTCCCCTGTTCGAAAAGGACGGCAGGGTGTTCTGCCCGGTGTGTGAGCACAGGAGCAGGGAGCGGAAGACAGGAGCTGGGGATGTTGAGGAACGGCTTATGGAAAAGCTGACAGAACTGGCCGGCTCAATGCCCGATGATATCGCTTTGCTCGAGAAACACTTAAGTGTGATGGAGAAGATAATAGAACTGATTGGAAAATACCGCAGTTTGGAGGGAGGAAAATGAAGAACGTTAAGGTATTGAAGGCCCTTGAAAGCGGTCCGAAGACCATTGATGAGATCAGCGAAGAAACTGGGGTTCCAAATATGGAGGTAAGGCGTTATCTGTTGCGGTTCGCGGAGCAGGGTAAGGTGGAGAGCTATCAGAAAGAGGGGAAGCTCTTCTGGAAGATCCGGGAAGAGGATGAGACGGAGAAGGAGTTCAGGTATGTCTGATTGATAGATTTCCTGTGGAGGGCTTTCGCTTCTAATTTTCCAGCTAAAGGGCCATTCCCCCAGTGAGAATATTCTTGGTCGTCCTGTCATTGACTTTTATTTTAAAGAGGAGGGTAATGTTTACTATTGGAAATTTGACTTATCTTGGAACTTTTAGGACGTTTTAAATTCATTTGTTTAACGGAAAGGTTTTTATACATTGGATAACTACTCGAGATTGGTGGTTCTTTATGTCG
>JALVUT010000074.1 GCA_027035445.1 Thermococcus sp. | reverse complement strand
GACTCCCTGAGTCAGGATGTTTACGGGGCCAAGAATCTGGGCATGGTGGCCGTTTGGATAAACCGTATGGGAGAGAATGGACACCATCTGGCAGATTATGAGGTTAAAACCCTTTACGAGCTCAAAAGGATTCTGGGGTGGAAAAATGAGGAAGAAGATATTTGAAAAATATGGACTCTTCGTAAGATACTCCGAGAAAAAAGTCAACCTTGAAAACGGTCAGGAGCTCACCCATAGGAGCGAGGAGCCCACAAACCTGTGGTGGGAGCTTAAGGAAGTGGTGAAGGGAAGGAACGTCAGGATAGTGGTTTATGAGGATGAAGGCGACGGCAGATGATAGCCCACATTATAAACACTGATGTTGGTAAGAGGGGCGTGCTCCCCCTCTATCTGGAGTACCGCAGGAAAAACTTCAACTTTCTCAAAGAGTCAGCCAAGTTACTACTCGACAACTGCGAGAGGGTCCTTATCATCACTGGGTTTACAGTTCCTCCCCATTTCATACCGGAGACCGATGGCCCGCCGGGGGCACTCGCGATTTACCAGGCGGTTGAGACACTTGGGGGAAGGGCGGAGATCCTGACGTATCCTGAAGTGGAGGAAGCCATGGAACCTTTTCACGTCAGGTTCATTCGGAGGCCAGAGGTCGAGGATTACAGCCTGGTGGTGGCGGTTGAGACCCCCGGAAGGGCAGGGGATGGAAAGTACTACTCGATGAGCGGCTTGGAAGTGAGGAGAGAAGGGTTAGATGATGTAGTTATAGCCGCTAGGAATGAAGGCATCCCGACGATCGGTATAGGGGATGGGGGCAACGAGGCTGGAATGGGAAACATCCGTGGGCTGGTCGGGAGGTACATACCACATGGAAAGAGAATAGCCAGCACCGTTAAGGTTGATTGGCTGGTGCTTTCCGCGGTGTCGAACTGGGGGGCCTACGGACTGGTTGTAGAGGCCTCACTGGAGGCCGGAAAGAACCTTTTAGAAGAGTGGAACGAAGGAGCCGTTGTGAAGCTCCTCGCTGAGAGGGGGCTTATCGATGGGGTGACCAAGAGAAGGGAGCCGAGTGTTGACGGGATAGACCTCAGAGTTCACGAGGCCATCGTTGGGCTTTTAAAGGCGATACTGGATGAGAACCTAGGTGATTGAATGGACGTGCGTAAAGTCATAAAGGATGAGAGAAGTCTTCAGTTAATAAGGAGAACACAGGAGTTCGCAGAGCACTTCTTCGGACGGGAGGGTACTCATGGGTTCAGCCACGTTAAAAGGGTCTTTAACCTGTGCCTTCACATAGGGACAGCTGAGGGGGCGGACTTGGAGATACTAGCCCTCGCTGCTCTCTTACACGATATTGCCCGACCCCTCGAAAGCTCGGGGAGAGTGAAGGATCATGCAGTGGAGGGGGCGAGGATAGCGAGGCGATACCTCACAGGCATGGGCTACCCGAAGGACAGGGCAGAAGCCGTCGCCCATGCAATAGAGGCCCACCGCTTCTCAGGAGGTCCTGAACCGGAGACGCTTGAGGCAAAAATTCTCAGTGACGCGGATAAACTCGATGCAATCGGTGCGATCGGCATTGCCAGGGTCTTCATGTACTCCGGAGAGCACGGGAGAAGTATTGAAGAATCCCTAACACACTTTGAGGAGAAGATACTCCATCTCAGGAACTTAGTATACACGGAAACCGCCAAGAAGCTCGCCTGGGAGAGACACCGGTTCACGGAGGAGTTCGTAAAGAGGTTGAGACGGGAGATAGAGGGGGAACTCTAAGAACCTTCCCGTCCCTTCCACCCCATAATAAGGTTTTTAAAGAGCCCCCTGAATTTAGGTTAGTTCATCAAGTTCATTCTTTGAGCGGGGGGAGGTGAAGAAATGAAAGCGCCAATCTGTGAGGTGTGTTTGAAGACCGACGACATTCTATGTCCTGCAGATGAAAAAAAGCTCCAGGAAGGCATTATCTCCGAGCTTGATGTTAAAGTGGCGAGACTTCTTTACAAACTCCTAGGTGACGTTGAGATAGAGTTTAAGAAGGCGGTGAAAGCCGGGGATTTAATAGTCATCATGGTCGGTCCCGGTGATGTCCCGGTGACCATTGGAAAAGGCGGCCGAAACATCAAAGCCCTGATGAGGGAGCTGGGAAAGAGGATCAGGGTCATAGAGGGGCTGGAGGTTAAGGGAACAGACGAGGTAAAGAAGCTCGCAACCGACCTCCTGTACCCTGCTGGAGTCTTTGGTGTTAACGTAGTGTACAGACCAGGGGGTGTGAGGTACTACAAAGTACTGATACTAGGCAGGGACAGGAAAAAACTCCCAGAAAAGCCCAACGTCCTGGAGAATCTTCTCTCTCAGATGGCTGGTGGAGAGGTTAAACTGTCCTTCATCTGACTCTTTTCATTTGAACGGGGGTAGTTGGAATGTACAGAACGCACTACTCAAACCAGATAACAGAGGAGCTGAACGGCCGGAAGGTTAAAGTCGCAGGGTGGGTGTGGGAGGTAAAAGATCTTGGCGGAATAAAGTTCCTGTGGATACGGGACAGGGAAGGCATAGTGCAGATAACGGCCCCAAAAAAGAGAGTCAAGCCCGGGATCTTCAATCTCATGCCTAAACTCAACGCGGAGGACGTAGTAGCAGTCGAGGGAATCGTCAACTTCACACCGAAGGCCAAGCTCGGGTTCGAGATACTGCCAGAGACACTGGAAGTCCTCAGCAGGGCGGAAAGCCCCCTGCCACTGGATCCCACCGGAAAGGTCAAAGCGGAACTGGATACACGACTTGACAACAGGTTCATGGATCTCAGGAACCCGGAGGTAATGGCGATATTCAAAATACGTTCAACAGCCCTCAGGGCCGTCAGGGACTTCTTTCATATGAACGGTTTTATAGAGATCCACACCCCCAAGATAATCGCCACGGCCACAGAAGGGGGCACCGAACTCTTCCCGATGAAGTACTTCGAGAAGAATGCCTTCCTTGCTCAGAGTCCTCAGCTGTACAAGCAGATGATAATGGCGAGCGGTCTCGACAGGGTCTATGAGATTGCACCCATATTCCGCGCCGAAGAGCACAACACCACGAGGCACCTCAATGAGGCCTGGAGCATCGATGCCGAGATGGCCTTCATCGAGAACGAGGAGGAGGTTATGAGGTTCCTTGAAAGGCTCGTCGCTTATACAATCAACTACGTCCGCGAGCACAACGCGAAGGAGCTCGAAGCCCTCAGTCTCAACCTGGAAGAGCCCAAGCTTCCCTTCCCACGCCTCAGCTACGATGGAGCCCTTGATATCCTCAACGACCTCGGCAAGGAAGTCCCCTGGGGAGAGGACATCGACACCGAGGGAGAGAGACTCCTCGGGAAGTACATGCTCGAGAACGAAAACGCGCCACTCTACTTCCTCCACCGGTACCCGAGCGAGGCGAAGCCCTTCTACATCATGAAGTACGACGATAAGCCGGAAATCTGCCGCGCCTTCGACCTCGAATACTATGGGGTGGAGATAACCTCGGGTGGCCAGAGGGAGCACAGGTACGACATCCTCATCGACCAGATACGGGAGAAGGGCCTCAGTCCAGAGAGTTTTGAATTTTACCTGAAAACGTTCCGGTATGGGATGCCCCCCCACGGCGGCTTTGGCCTTGGAGCCGAGAGGCTGATAAAGCAGATGCTCGACCTCAACAACATCCGCGAGGTCATACTGTTCCCAAGGGACAGGAAGAGGCTTACACCGTAACGCCTTTATACTACATTTCCCTTTTGTAATTAGGCTACCGTCCACTGGAGGTCGAAACTATGAGAAAACTCTCTGCTTTAATCCTGTTTGGGCTTCTGATTCTTTCAACAATGTCAGTATTTCATCCTGTAGCGTCAGCGGGCGTTCCAAAATATGCAAGCGTCTCAGCGGTGAGCCTTGGCCCCTCCGATAAGGTCACTCTTGGCTCCTTTACCGTAGAATACGTTGACTTGGAGGCTCCCACCCTCGGCGGCAACACGACCAAGATATACTTCAGGGTAACCGGGCCCACGGGGGCAATGAACTACGTCGCCTCCGCTGGGAGCTGGTTCGCGTACCCGAACAACCAGAACCCTTACATTAACGTCTCCGTTCTCTGGATAAGTGAAAACAAGAGTGCCCTGATAGAGATACAGTCACCTCTTCAAAAGTTGCTCTCCAACCAGAGCATGCTGGTGGGACAGGAGTTGACGCTTCCTCAGGGATTGCCCCGTATAAAGATCAAACTGACCGCAGTTTCAGGTGATCAGG
>JALVUT010000073.1 GCA_027035445.1 Thermococcus sp. | reverse complement strand
TCTTGTTGGGAGCTAAATCCTCAATGGACACGATAACCCTCTCAGAACCGTTTATGATGAAGTACCCACCGGGATCTTTCGGATCCTCTCCCATTTCTATTAATTCCTCATCGCTGAGGCCGTAGAGTTTGCATGCCTTTGACTTCAACATGATGGGGAGTTCCCCAATACGGGACTCTACTTTCTCCTGCTCAACGCCGTTTACGACGGGTATAAGCTCCAAGTATACGGGTGCTGAGTAGGTGAGGTTTCTCATGCGGGCGTCCATGGGATAGAGGGGTTTCCTCTGCCCCTGGGCTTCCTGAAATTCAGGCTCTCCCATGCGTACCCTCCCGAATCTAACCTCAAAGTCCGGGATGTCTGGCTTAACAACACCGAATTCGTTTATAACTTCCTGGAGCCCGTGGTCGATAAAAGCATTATAGGAGTCCAGATGCTGCCGTACGAAACCTTTTTCCTTCCAGTACGCCTCCATAACAACCCAGAGATCATCTGGATTAATCTCGACAACGGTCGGTCCTCTCATAATCTCACCTCAAAATCAGTCCTCCACAACAAGTCTGTAGTAGTAATAACTACCCGCCGTTGGACTCTTCCTTTTTATCTCAAGAACATCACCGGGTTTTGCACCAAGAGCAACAACCACAGGATCCGAAGCTTTGATCTGTGGAAGCTGGGAAATCCTAATGTGGTACCTCTTAAGGAGTTCTTCCTTCTCATCCTCGCTGAGGACTCTGTGTTTAGGAACCAACTCATGATCGAATATATCAAACTCCTTTTTCGTCGCCACCGAGAATTGCCCCCTTAACATTTTTCAAGAACGATTATCACTACCTCCCACCTGCAGGTTTTGGTATATAAGCTTTTCGAGTAGTATCTGGCCCACAGGGGTTTATATCGGTTGCGTAAAGTTTAAGAACCGCTTCTAGTGCCCAAAATTTACGTTAATGTACTAACCTGTTCATACAAATCGGGAAAGAGTTATAAACTCCAAACATCAGTTCGATATCCAAACCAGTCCCGGAATAGACCCAGAAGATTGCCAGTGAAGCTCTGAAGATAACCAAAAACAGCATTTAAAAGGCACAGGTTAATCAGTTGAGATCATTCCGTTAAGGATGTCTGAATCGGATTGAAGTCACAAATCCGGCTGAAACTCCTCGAGAAAATATCCATGGTGGGCCCGGGGGGCTTCGAACCCCCGACCACGCGGTTATGAGCCGCGCGCTCTGACCAGGCTGAGCTACGGGCCCTCTAACTGGCGCCGCCGCCCGGACTCGAACCGGGGACCGCCGGATTAACAGTCCGGCGCTCTACCAACTAAGCTACGGCGGCACGACCCAATGTAGGGAATACGGGGGGGATTTATAAATCTTGCGGTGTTCGATGGAGAGCTGTAAATCGGGGGAAACCGAACGTGAGTTTACCCGTAAAATAGGAGAGGAAAGTTTCACAGGGGGTGTGGCTCTCCTCCATTTCTCAGCGGGGTTTGACAAACACACTAAGAAAAGAAGCCACAAAACCAGGATGAAACTCCTCAAGAAAATATCCATGGCGGGCCCGGCGGGATTCGAACCCGCGGAGACCGGCTCCGAAGGCCGGCGCCATGTCCCCTAGGCCACGGGCCCTCGGAAGTGTTTTAAGGGTTGGCAAAATAAACCTTGCGGTGGTTTTTATGATGTTACCCGACTGGAGAATCAGAGAAGAAATCCTGATAGAACCCTTTAACGAGGGCTCACTTCAACCAGCGGGCTACGATCTTAGAGTTGGCTGGGAGGCCTACCTAGGTGGAAGGAGGGTGAATGTTGAGAGGGAGGGAAAAGTCGTAATCCCCCCCAAGACGCACGCCCTTATCCTCACCCTTGAGAGGATCAAACTCCCCGATGACGTGATGGGGGATATGAAACTGAGGAGCACACTGGCCAGGGAGGGCCTTCTCAGCGGCTTTGCATGGGTCGATCCAGGATGGGATGGGAATCTAACCCTCACACTTTTCAACTCTGCAGATGAGCCAGTGGAACTTTCCTATACCGAACGTTTTGTCCAAATAGCCTTTATCCGGCTGGAAGGGGCATCAAGGCATCTCTACCGCGGGAGTTATCAGGGGAGCCAAGGGGTGGTGTTGTCAAAGAGACGCCGTTCATTCCACGAACCTTAACTCTCTGAGGTTCCCTTAGTTTCATTATTTGCCGGTAAACAGAGAAGAACGGTTCCCATGAAAGGCCATCGAGTAAATATTACCGGATAATACGGTTTACCAGGGCGAAATGCTTTTATAAGCCCTTTATCTGGATACTAGCCCCTATTGTACAACGTTCGATTCCTCTAAGCCCGATTTCATCTTTGGTCACCAGAAAAATCCTAATGGGCAAGTTGGTTCCTTGCACAGGAGAAGAAGCCACGAGAGGGGAGGAAAAGACGCCATTTACCGAAAGGTTTATATACCTCCAATCGTCTAATGGGTAATGAAAAACCCTTCCCGGAGGTGTTGTGAATGGCTGAGTTGCCTATTGCCCCCATCGACAGGCTGATTAGGAAGGCCGGTGCCGAGAGGGTCAGTGAAGAGGCCGCCAAGGTTCTGGCAGAGTACCTCGAGGAATATGCCATTGAACTTACCAAGAGATCCAATGAGTACGCCAGGCACGCTGGCAGGAAGACCGTCAAGGCCGAGGACATAAAGCTTGCCATTAAGGCATGAAGTTTTTCCTTTCCTTTCGGTTTTTGGTCAACTTTTTAAGATGCCCTTCTTGAGGCATGGATATGCCCGACATAGCGCTTAGGATGACAAAACGCAATTACAATGCCTTTGTCCACCTCCTAGGGGCACTTGAGAGCCAAGGCTTTGACCTGGGTAACATACTAGTTACGAAGAATTTCAGTGATATCCTAAAAGCAAAGCCCAAGGTCGTCCTCTACTCATTCTTTACAGAGGAAATATGGGGAACCCTACCAGCGGAATTGAAGGTGCTGAAAAGGAGTGGGACACTTTTAGTCGCCGGTGGCTACCACGCGATAGCCATGCCGAAGCACACCCTGAAGCTCGGCTTCGACATCACCGTCATCGGAGAAGGGGAGGAGGTTCTCTATAGACTCCTCACGGCGCTCAAAAGAACCGGCTACAGAATAAGTCGGGACCTCCTCAACATAAAGGGACTCTCATTCTATCTCAACGGGAAGTTCGTTTTTACGGGCTTTGCCAAGGTGGAGGAGTTCTGGAGGTTTCCACCCTATCCGGAGAGTTTGAGATTGATTTCCCCGATAGAGATAAGCCGGGGCTGTCCCTTCGGTTGCTACTATTGCCAGACCCCCTACGTTAAAGGCTTTCGAATGAGACACAGACCGATAGACCAGATAGTGAAGTATTCAAGAAGGATGAGGGACATGCGCTACATCACCCCGAACGCCTTCGCCTACGGCTCTCCCGGGGCGATACTCAAACTCAACAAGCTCGAGGCCCTTTTGAAGGCACTCCAGTTGCTTAGGAGGGGAGGACATAGACTGTTCTACGGTACGTTCCCGAGCGAGGTAAGGCCGGAGTTCGTACTCCCTGAGACGCTTGAACTCCTCGTTGACTATGCCGACAACAGGAGGCTCGCCATCGGGGCCCAGAGCGGGGACGATACCATGCTGAAGGCCATGCACAGACTCCACAAAGTTGAGCATGTGCAGAGGGCCGTTGAGTACATGTTTGAATACGGCTTTGAGCCGGTGGTTGACTTCATCATTGGCCTGCCCAACGAGAGCAGGGAGAGTCAGCGGAGGAGCATCGAGCTTATGAGATGGGTTATGAGGAAGGGCGGAAAGATCAGGGCACACTACTTCATGCCTCTCCCCGGGACGCCCTGGTCTAGATGCAAGCCCTCCCCACTGAGCGAGGAAATGAAGAAGTTCCTCGGCAGGATGGCGGCCAAAGGAAAGATTGAGGGCTCGTGGGGCAACCAGATAAAACTTTCGAGGAAGCTCCAGCGGCTCATTGATGAGTTCTACGGGGAGCCGATGAGCCACACGGTTCCCGTTAGGAACGCCTGCTAGCGTTAGGTTTTTACAGTCGTTTTCCAACGCTCAACCGTGAGGCGTATGAAGAGGGGGTGGCTTCTCTCAGCGGCCTCGGTTGGGGTTTTCCTGGCCTTCTCATACCTCACAGGGAGATTTTCGGGTCTCGCCTTCGCGGCCCTGTTATCGGCGATAATCCTGCTCTCGGTGTCGAGTCCAAGGCGGGCGGGGATGATGTTCTACTTCTTCATCGGCTTCTTAGCTGGCTTCACTGTGGCTAT
>JALVUT010000072.1 GCA_027035445.1 Thermococcus sp. | reverse complement strand
TGGTCTCCCTGTTGAATTCGATCCTCTCAACCGGGAAGCGGTAGTCACCGAACTCCGCGTTGATCTCTTGAACCTTCTTCGGATCGATAGGAACCCAGTCGTAGAGTTCCAGATCCTCCGCCAATCCTGAGGTGGTCAGATAGTAGTTTTCCACGTGCCCGAGTGCCCCCGTTGGACATACGTCCACACAGAACTGGCAGAAGGTGCATCTGCCGTAATCCACCTTGGGATGGGGTCTCTTTTCAACCTTACCGTCCACCTCTATCCATGTCATCTCTATGGCCCTGGCCGGACATATCTGGCCGCAAAAGTTACAGCCTATGCACTTCTTCCAGTCGAGGGTGTGAAAGCCCCTGTACTTGGGTGCCGGCTCCATCCTCTCAAAGGGTATCTTCATCGTCACCGGCTTCTTGAACAGGTACTTGATGCCCATCCACGGCTTGACGAATGACCTCTTGAGCTTGACCTTATCCTCACCGACGATCCTAACTTTCGGCTTCTTAACGTTCTCCATTCTCATCACCTGTCAATGTCCGGTGGGCAGTTGTCAAGTGTCTTGAGGATAACCGGAACATCTGCAAGGCGTGCTCCCTTCAGAAGCTCCTCAAGCACCGTGATTCCATGGCTCTGACTGGGCCCGCGCACATGAACTCTGTAAGGTTTGTGGGTTCCATCGCTGACGACATAGGCACCGAAATCACCCTTAGTGCTCTCGACGTGAGCGTATGCCTCACCCTTAGGGGGTTTGAACCTTGGCAGAGCCTTGAGTCTTGGATCCTGCACCATGTAGGGACCGCTTGGTGGCCCTATGTCGAGGAGTTGCTCGAGTATGTAGAGGTCCTGCTCAATCTCATACCTCCTGACGAGGACGCGGGCGAGGCTGTCTCCTTCCCTAAGGGTAGGGACGTCAAATTCAAGTTCTGAATACAGGTAGTAGGGGTCGTCTTTTCTAACGTCGTACGGGACCCCTACAGCCCTGAGGTTCGGGCCGGTTACGGCGTGCTCAATGGCGAACCTCCTGTCCATGATGCCCACCCCCTCGGTCCTTTCAAAGGTAATGTAGTTGTCGAAGAGGATCTCATCGAGGTCTCCCATCTTGCCTTTTAGATATTCAACCGTGTCACGGAGCTGGCGGAGCCACTTGTCGCTTGGTATATCCCTTCTAACTCCACCGGGAACGGTGTAGATGTGATAAACCCTGCCCCCGGTAAGCTCTTCAAAGAGGCGCATGAACCTCTCACGGTAGGCCGCTGCCCACTGTCCGGCAGTGTAGAGGCCTATCTCGTTTGCAAAGCCCAGTATCCAGAACATCCAAGCGCTCATCCTGGCCATCTCGAGGACGGTTGTTCTTATCCACTGGGCCCTCTCAGGAACCTCCCAGCCGACTATTTCATCAACGGCCATTGAGTATATGTTCTCCGGGACGTCGCTCTCCGGGACACAGATACGGAGGAGTAACGCTATGTTAGTGAAATAAGGCCTGTTCTCGGCCAGCTTCTCAAAACCTCTATGCAGGAAACCCGGGTTGGCTATGGCCTTCTCTATCCTGTTGCCATCCAGTTTCAGGATTATGCTGAAGTTCTCGGTCGCCATATGTTGGGGACCAAAGAACAGCTCGTAGGTGTCCCTGTCTATCGGGTGAAGGTACATATCGTGCCGTTTCGCCTCATTTCTAAGTTCCTTTGGGACTTCTAACTCAGCCATGATCATCACCTCATATCACGTAGTTGGTCTTGCTCTCGTCGTAACGGTCGAAGTCATCCCCGTATATTCCCTTCACGTACCCAAGCATGTTAAAGTCCTTCCTGAAGGGGTGCTTCTCATACTCCCTCGGTTCAAGGATGAACGGTCCAAGTCTCGGGTTGCCCTCGTATATAACACCGAAGAACTCATGGCCTTCACGTTCGTAGGTCTCTGCCACTGGCCATATATCCATCACCGTTGGAAGCCTGGGGTCGTCGCGTGGAATTCTCGTCTTTACAGCGGCGTGGATGCTCTCACTGACACTCCAGAGCTGGTAGATTACCTCAAAGTCACCCTCCTTTAGCAGGTCAACGACAGTTATCTGCATCAGCATCTCAAACTTCTCGCTTGCGAGCTCAAGGAACTCGTGTATTCTGTCCGCCGGGACTTTGAACTCAACACGCCTCTCGCGCCTGATGCTTCCTTCAGCGTAGGGGGCCTTCTCAATGATCACTTTAACGAGTCTCCCCTCCTTGGTGTCCGGAAGCTCGATCTTGATCTCCTCAATCGGTTCAGTGTTCTCGACCTTCCCCCCAACCTTGGGTTTCTCGTTCATATCCATGCCAGCCACCTCCTCGCTTCCCTCTCGCGCCAGCCTTCACCAAACAGTTCATCCTGGTTCTTTCTGTAGTAATCGTAGTTCTCCCGGTACCTCTTCCAGCCATCTGCGGTTCCGTCCTCTATCTTGCGCATGATCTCCATGATCCCATCCATGACCGCCTCCACCCTTGGCATGCAGCCCGCTATGGCAACATCAACCGGGATGTACCTGTCGAACTGTTTGACAACGTTGTAGGAGTCCCAGTAAACCCCGCCGTTGATGGGGCAGGAACCGTGTATCATGATGTACTTTGGGTCTTGCATCATTTCGTAGGTTATGATTATTCTCTTGAGGGTCTTCGGGGTAACATAGCCCGTGATGAGGAAGAGATCACCCATCCTCGGTGCTGGGTTGGGCATTATCCCAAACCTCTCGAAGTCGTACCTGGCAGTGGCGAGCGGTGGCATCTCTATACCACCACACCCAGTACAGAACGCCACTATCCAGAGGCTCTTCTTTCTTGCCCATCTGAACAGGGGCTCAAAGAGTTTAAACTCCTGGAGCTCATAGCTTATGAAATCATCCTTATTCTCGCCCATTCATATCACCTCACACCGTCAGCAGTACAGCTATTATGCCGATTATCGTTGGCCACTTCCAGAAGAACCTGGCCGCCTGGTCTATGGTGAACCTTGGGTAGATGCTGGCAACGAAGATCGCCATGAAGAGCACCGCTATCTGCTTTATAAGTAATTCAAGGAGATTGCTGGCCCCGCCTAGGAACAGTATTGCAAAGAACGCCGTCTCGGCAAAGAGCTGAACTGCATGTTGGGTGAACAGTATAGCCGCCTGCTTGCCACCATACTCGACCATAGGACCCATGGAGATTTCCGCCGGGGCTGTTATGATGTCGAAGGGTTCGAGTCCAATCATAGCCTGGAAGACTATGTCGAAGACTATCATCGCCAGCAGGAGTGCGGGAACGAAGATACTCCACCCCTGAACCTGCTGGAGTGCGACTATTTCCCCCAGCTTGAATGTCCCCCAGTGCTGAACGATGGCGATTATCGCGAGACCGTATGGAAGCTGCATCGCCACCATCGTGAGGAGACCACGCTGGACACCAAGGGCGGAGTAGGGATTTCCTGAACTCATTGCACCCAGCATTATTCCAAGCATAGGAACCTCAAGGAGGTACGCGACAACGATTAAATCCGCGTTGTTACTGAAGAGCTGGAAGTTAGCCAGGGGGAGAAAGAGCAATGCGGTTATGCTCGCACCAAGGGCAAATATCGGACCGAAATCATAAACAAAGCCGTGGGTAACACTGGACTTCTTTCCGAGGAGCTTGAGAGTGTCAATGAGCGGCTGGTACAGGGGCGGTCCCACTCTTCTCTGTATCCTTGCCATCACCTTTCTCTCGATGCCCATGAAGATGAAGCCCATGAAGGTTGCGTAGAGTAGCATCCCAATAACTTCGAGGACTAGCTTAACGTCAAAGTTCATTCACAACACCCCCCACAGCGCCAGTATCAGCAGTATTATTGCAAGGTACCAGGAGTAGGACTGAACGTTGCCGTTGTAGAAGCTCTTTCTGAGCACATCGGCAAAGTCCTCCAAGAGGCGACCAAGTCTCTCGTAGAGCCTGTCCCAGCTGTATTTGAGCCAGAAATCAAGGGCTTCAGCGAGCGGCCTGTAGAAATTCCGTCTGATGCTCAGATTGTAGTCCTCAGTTACTGGGTTACCTGACTGATAGGTGTCAGTGACCGTGACCTTCCTTGCGTTGGCCCCGTACACGTAGAGAAGTCCAGCTATGACGATGCCGACTATAAGCACCAGCGTCACGCTAAGTGCGTTGTAGGTCCCCGTGGGAGTGATCAGCTTGTAGTAGTTCCCTGTGATGACCGGCCTGCCGAACAGCTTGTTAATGTACTCAACTACAAGGCCGGGAGCAATCCCAAAGACTATATTCAGTATACCCAGGATCCCCA
>JALVUT010000071.1 GCA_027035445.1 Thermococcus sp. | reverse complement strand
TCAAGCGAGTTGGTAACGGCCTCATGGACAACCGTTGTGAGTGACCGAATTTTGCCGGTGTAACCGAGCATTGCCGCGTTCCGTCTAAAGAACTCACTGACGCTCTGTATTTTAAACTCCTTAAACAGCTCTTTAGCTTCAGCCATCTTTCAGCCTCCCTCACTCCATGGGTGTGTATCCGGCCCCTTCGACCTCCAGATCCTTCTTTCTCCTCTCAAGATACCTGTAAACGGAGCTGTGGGGCGAACCTTTAACGAGCTTTTCTACCGCGGTTTTTGCTACTTCAACTTGAAGGGGGTTGCCTATGATCGCAACGGTCTTGCCGTAAACGCTGACGTCTGCACCGCTCATCTCCTCAATGATCTCCCGTGTCCTGCCTTTTCTCCCAATTATCCTCCCCCTAACACGGGGAAGGGCGTTGCCTTCACTGCCAACAATGATATCGGAGAGGTTCACCACCTCCAGGACTTCCCCCTCGTTGAAGAGCCTGAAGGCCCTCTCCGGTGAGAACCCCCTGCCGATGGCAGTAACAACGTCCCTTGCCTTCCAGACTGCTAAGGGATCGTCGGTTTCCTTCGTGGACGTTATGAAAACCTCCCCCGTTTCGCTGTTAACCTCCACCTTCGTCTTCGTTCTGCCCTCGATCTCCCTCTTGGTGTAGCCCTTCTTCCCTATGAGGACAGCCACCCTTTCCTTCGGAATCCTAACAAACTCTTCCTGTTCGCCCATAGCTTTATACGAAAGCTCACTCTTATGTCCGGTCTTAACGGGCCGTCCCTCTTTGTCAACCCGTTCGTACTTCCTCAGAAGCCTCTCAAACTCGCTCATACTCCCACCCTCTAAGATTCGAGGAGTTCTTTAAGCTTCTCGTTGAAATCATCGGTATGAACCCCTTTACGTGTGAAGTAACTGATTACATTCCGTAAATCCCTTCTGAGGAGGGCCACGGACATTTTATTCCTCCTTACAGTTGCCTGTGACCAGTCTATCACCACGGGAGAATCCCAGATCAGGATATTGTACTCGCTCATATCACCATGAACCATGTCCCCCCTCTTCCACAGACGTTCTATAACACCCATTGTAAAGTCATACAACTCCTCAAAGTCCCCCCTGTTTAGCTCCCGCTCCACATCCTTAAGGCGTGGTGCGGGCTCGTCCCCACCGATGAACTCCATCACGAGAACGTTGTTACGAAAGATCCTCGGTTCGGGGACGCGGAGGGCATACTTGATGGCTCGCTGGAGATTTTTAAACTCCCTCCGCGTCCAGACGAAGACCAGCCTTCGTATGTCTTTTGGGAGATAGCCAACACGCGGATCGGCCGCCAGATACCCCCATATGCGGCGGAATTCGGTCGTGTAGGTTCGGTAAACCTTTACCGCGACGCTCTTACCATCACCGGCGACCCCTGCAAACACGTTCGCCTCCTTTCCAGTGGAGATAATTCCTTGAAGGCGTTCTATCCAGCCCTTACGATGGAGGTACCGGAGGGTCGCCAGTGTACCCCGATCGAATACCTCGTTGGCTATCTTGTACAGCTCGCTGTCCTTCTCACGACGCTCTCGCAGTCCAACTAACTCTTCAACCTTCCTCTCTAACCCATATTCGAACATAGTCATCACACTGAATGAGGGAATTAGAGGAGCACGTCTCCACCGCTCAGGAACTCCCGGCTTATTTTACCCCTCCTGAGGAGCCAGTCTACCTGGGTCCTGGTGTAACGGTATACGAGATCCCCACGTTCTTCAGACTGAACGGACCAAGGCTGGACTATGACGAGGTCACCGACACGCATCCACATACGCCTCTTGAGTTTGCCGGGTATCCTGCACCTTCGTATCCTGCCATCCTCACATCGAACGTCCATCCACCCGGATCCAAGTGCCTGCTCGATTACACCGAAAAGTTGCCCCTGTCTCGGAAGGGGCACCCGAATCACTTCATCCCCATGAACCTGTCGATTGCTTTTCTTTTTTCTGCGGTTATTACTCCTGTGGTACGCCATGAACATCACCTCCTGAGGCTCGGCTTGAGCCCTTATAAGCTTAAGCCTTGCAAAAATTTTCTAAAACTGGTAGGAGGGAACGTTTTTAAAATTTTTGCACAAACAGGTCGGAAGCACAGGGGACGGGGGGTCTCACTACTCACTCCTGTCCATTATGGTGACATGAAAGTTTAAAAATGAACCGTTCAACGTGAACTCGGAGAGGGCGATGACAGCAGTAAAAGCCGAGAACCTCACGATATTCTACGACGGAAAGCCCGCGCTGGAAGGGCTCACCTTCAGTGTTGGTGGGGGAGAGACCCTGCTCCTCCTGGGGCCCAACGGAGCTGGGAAAACAACCCTTCTCAGGACAGTAGCCGCACTGCATGGTGAGTACTCCGGAAAGCTCTTGGTCTTTGGCAGGCCTCCCTACGAGATACGGGATGTCATTTCCTATGTTCCGCAGAGCCATTCCCTCAATGAGCGCGTCCCCTTAACTGTCACGGAAGTCGTCGCAATGGGCAGCATCTATAAAATGGGTTTCCTGCACTTCAGAATACCTCCTAACGTTTTGGAAAAAGCAGGGAAGGCACTCGGCTTCGTTGGCCTGGGCCACGTTAAGGACAGGCTCTTCCGCGAGCTGAGCGGTGGTCAGAAACAGAGGGTTCTCCTCGCGAGGGCCTTGATGAGTGATCCCAAACTGCTCCTCCTCGACGAGCCGCTCTCGGCACTCGACCCCTCTGCAAGGGCGGAGGTAACGGCGGTCCTCAACAAGATAAAAACGGAGCGGGCCATCACCATGGTAATCACGACTCATGATGTCAATCCCCTTCTTGGAATAGGGGATAGGGTCATGCTGATAAACAAGCGCCTTATAGCCTTTGGAAAGCCGGATGAGGTTCTCAGGGACGACGTGATAAAATCTGTTTATGGACCCATGGCAAGGGCAGTGCAGGTTGGGAACAAGCTGTTCTGCATAACAGGGGATACCCATATTTTCCACAGGGGGGAAGGGTCGTGATACCAGAATATCTTATCAGGGCGGTTCTAGCCAGCGTAACCGTTAGCGTCCTCCTCGGCCTCTTAAGCCCCGTGATAAACATGAAGGGACTTGCGTTCCTTACCCATGCAACCTTCCACTCCCTCCTGTTCGGCGCAGTGCTTGGAATGGTGTTCGGTCTTCTCTTGGAGAACCTCTCTTTAGTGATGATGGTCGCCCTCGTTGTGACAGTCGTGGCCGTCGTGCTGATAGCCGAACTCGAAAAGATGGGGTTCTCATCGGATTCCGCAGTAGGAATCGTGGCCAGTTTTGCTGCTGGACTCACCGTACTGAGTTTTGGGATACTCTACCGTGTCATGGCGAGCAGGCCGTACTTCCCCCTGAGCGAGAATATAGTGTCCTACCTAACCGGTGAGATATTCCTTATAACCCTCAACGACCTGATGACACTAGTAGTTGGGGGGATAGTGGCGTTTTTCGTCTTGCTACTCTTCTACCGCGATTTTCTGTACCTGAGTTTTGATCCAGAGGGCTTGGAGAGCTACGGGGGAAACTCAAGGGCGTACCTGATGATCCTCTATGTTCTCGTCGGTGGCATCGGCGCCCTGATAGTGAAGACCGTCGGCCTTATAACCCTTCAGGTGGTCGCGGTTCTGCCTGGGGCCATAGCGCTGATGAGCAGTTCGAACGTTAGAAAGATACTTGGGGTTAGTCTCTCCCTGACCCTAGGAGTTGAACTCTCATCAGTCATCCTCGCGTACCTGACGGACATACCACCCAGCGGCCTAGCTACCATAATGCTGGGGGTAATCTACGGAGTACTGCTCTTCAGGAGGTGAAATCATTGAGCCTAAAACTCGGAGGCATCGATGAAGCGGGTCGGGGGCCGGTTATAGGACCAATGATTATCGCTGCCGTCGTTTTGGACGAAGAGAAGGTACCCGAGTTCAAAAAACTTGGGGTTAAAGACTCCAAGAAACTGAGCCCCAAACGCAGGGAAATGCTGTTTGATAGCATAATCAACCTTCTAGACGACTACGTGATCCTTGAATTATGGCCGGAGGAGATAGACGGGAGAACCTGCACACTCAACGAGCTTGAGGTTAAAAACTTCATCCGAGCCCTGAACTCCCTGAAGGTGAAACCCGACGTACTGTACATAGACGCGGCGGACGTCAAAGAGGAACGTTTTGGCAGGGAGGTATCCAGGGGACTCGACTTCAACCCCAAAATCATCGCAGAGCACAAAGCGGACGAGAGGTTCATCCCGGTATCCGCAGCCTCCATCTTAG
>JALVUT010000070.1 GCA_027035445.1 Thermococcus sp. | reverse complement strand
TACCGCCATCAAAGTGGCGCTCGTCTACATCGGAATAAACTTCTTTTTGGCCCTGCTGTTCCTCATCGCGGGCAACCTCTTCTCAGCGGTGGACGCTGCGATAAGCTTCTTCATAATCCACGACATCTTCAGCTATATCCAGGCAGTCTACAAGGAGGAAAAAAGCGAAGGGCAGGAAGAAGAGTTGAAAATCGACACTTCTGACGGGGTTTAATGGTTGATATCAAACCGTATCTAGCACTCCGACCTCTTTCCCGCCGTAAACAGTGGGGCTTTCTAAGAGAAAACGACAAGCACAAAACTATTTTAAGGAATTCGCTGAAATCGCTATGTACGGTGAGGAACATGGCCGACCGTTTTGAGAAAAGTGTGTTTGAGTACGCCGGGACTATTAAACCCGGTGAGCTTGTTCTAGTGGAGTACACATCCCGGGAGCCAGTTCACCTGTTCCTTCATAAAGTGCTCGAGTATGCCAGACTCAATGGGATCGCATTTGTCATAGTGGATGTCCTTGATGGACTCCACGTTATGCGAACCCATCTCATGCTGGCCGGTGTTGACGCCTCACCCATCGATAGTGCCCCCGTTATTAAAATACACGGAAATGTGCAGACGGGCACTATCATTGCCAAGATCAACGGACTGGCGGAGTTCTCCATCCTGAAGAGGCGCTTCACGGAAGCCCTGAAGATGGCCAAGGAGGTGGTGGGGGATAAACCCTTCAGCCGAATCATAGTTGGGGCGACAGAATTCCTCCAGCAACTGGAGACCGAGCCAATGAGAAGGGAGGAGTTTCTGGCAGGCATCATACGCCCGATGGTGGGGAATCCTCATACAATGGGGTTAGTACTCATAAATAGAAAACGCATTGGAAGGGCAACCCTTGGAGAGCTGGAGGAGATAGCCACCCGTGTCATCGTCGGTGGATGTTAGAGATGACAAACTCATCATAAGGGTTACCAAATCGGTGCATTTCGGTGAATACGGGATGGAGGTTGAGTTTGACTCCCAGACTATCGGTGAATCATACACCAAATGAGGAGTGTGAGCATGGACATGACCATTGAGGAAATTATGGAGGACTTCAGGACCCTCTGCCCAGGAGAGGTAATAATCATTGAATACTCCTCATTAGTCCCAGTGCATCTTGCAGTATTCATACCCCTGATCACCGCCGTGGATCGGGCAGGCGTTATAGTCAGCGATATATTCGACCAGTTCCATGTGATGCACGCTCATCTCTCCCTTGGAGGTATCGATACCTCCTGGATAGATGAGATCCCCGTGGTCAAGTTTGGGGGAACTCTCCAGACGGGAAAGGTCATCAAAAGGATAAGTGTTCTCAACCCCACACCAGTCTGGCACACAGGGTACTTGGAAGCGTT
The DNA here is from genome assembly GCA_027035445.1 of Thermococcus sp. The sequence goes on along the minus strand of JALVUT010000070.1, from coordinate 2,907 downwards.
AAGGGCTTTTCCAGGTTTAAAAGTCGTAGTGGTTCTGGGCCCCGAAAAGTTCATGAGTGTAAATCCAAACATTCCGACATCCACCCTGTGCCGCAAGCTGATAGCCTCCTCAATGGGCTCCGGGGATACGGTGACCGTAGCATTCATCAACAGGGACGTGGTCTCCGAGAGCACCTTGGAGGACATCCGGGAGATAGGAACCAGGGTGTTTGAGCTGAACTTTGAGGAGGGGAGGCTCGTGCTCAGGGTGGTAAAGTCCATCGATCCCAGCCATCAGCGGTGTAGACTCTCCGTCGATGCCCAGGAACTCGTGGACTACCTCCACAGTATAACTGGGGCCGGGATATGAGTGGATGGGTTTAGGGGATGAAGTTCGTGCGGACAAAGTCCCGCCTCCTCCATATTGTCCTTCTTTCTGGCTTTTTTGCCATCCTCGGCTCAACTATGAGCAAATCCCCCACCCTCCCACTCTACGCTCAGAGCCTTGGCCTGGGGAGGGATGAGATTGGCCTAGTTGCGGCGGCCTCAACGGTTACGGGGATAGTTGTCAACCTCGCTTCGGGCATCCTCAGCGACGTGTATGGGAGGAGGAAACTTCTCAAGGTGAGCGGCTTCGTATTTCTTACAGCGCCCCTCCTCTACTTCCTCGCGAATGACGCCCTCACACTGGCCCTTGTCAGGGTTTACTATGGAATAGCAACGGCTGTGTTCGTCCCCGTTTCCTTCGCCCTGATAAGCGATATGTACCCGGACAGAAGGGGAACCTTCATGGGTTTCCTGAGCTCTGCAACACTTGTTGGCCGTGCCCTGGCTCCAGTTCTCGCCGGGAGCATCATATACCTTCTGGGGTTTTCGGTGGTCTTTGTGCTCTGCTCGGCGACGGGTCTAGTGGTCTTTGTCCTGGCCTTCAGGCTCCCCGCCCCCGGAGGAAAACTGGAACGCTTTGAGTTCTCGTTCAGCGGCAGTCTCCTTCTGATAGGACTCCTGGATGCGGCGGTCTACATGGCCTACCAGGGGATAGAGACGTTTTTGCCCCTTTTCTACTACCTCCAAGGGAAAGCCTGGCTCTCCGGGCTGATACTGAGCCTCGAAGTCGGTGTCATGGCCATAGTGAAGCCCTACGCCGGCTACCTGAGCGACAGGGTGGGGCGCAAAAAACCAATAATAGCGGGGATGAGTCTGGTTGGAGCGGCCATGCTCACGTTCTCAATTGCATCGTCCTTACCACTGCTCATTTTGGGTGCGGTGGTGTTCTCAATAGGTGCCTCCCTTAGCGGAGCCTCAACAAAGCCCCTCGCTACGGAGATCTCCAAGCTCCATGGAACCGCTCTGGGCTTTCTTGAGAGCATAAAGGATATCGGCCAGGCAGCCGGACCGATAATAATCGGTTTCCTCGGGTTCAGGTTTGGCTTTGCCTTTGTAGGCCTCTTCGGGGTTGCGGTACTGATGGTATTTGTACTGCGATTTAAGGTAGGGGATCTTTAAAGGTGCCCACAAGACACGGCTGGAAAAATACTGGCACCCATCCAAAGAAAGGGGCTTTTAAAGGGGAAATACAAAAAGAAACGGATCATTTCAGGATGATCCTTGCGTCGACGACGATCGCTCCTTCACCCTCATTGTAAACGAAGACCGGGTTAAGATCTATCTCTCTGATGTAATCCCTGAGATCGTCGACGAGTTCACTGACCTTCAAGAGGAGGTTCACTATAGCGTCGATGTCGGCCGGTTCCTCACCGCGTGCCCCTGCAAGGATCGGGTAGCTCTTTATCTCCTGTATCATCTTCCTTGCGTCGCGCTCCGTTATTGGAACTATGCGGAAAGTGACGTCCTTGAGAACCTCGACGAAGATTCCGCCGAGGCCGAACATGAGGGCATGTCCGAACTGCGGATCCTCGGTGACGCCGATGATTATCTCTCTGCCAACCTTGAGCATCGGCGCTATCAGAATGCCGAGTATCTCTGCATCAGGCCGGTACCTCCTCGCGTTCTCGTGGATTACCTCCCATTTCTTCTTCAGGTCCTCAGGCGTCTTTATGTTGAGGAGAACCACTTTCGCATCGCTCTTGTGGAGTATCTGCGGCGACATTAGTTTCATTGCCACGGGATAGCCTATCTCCTGGGCATATCTCAGTGCCTCATCGAGGGTCTTTGCAAGCTTCTCCTTGGGAACTGGAAGGCCATAAGCCTTTAAAACCTGCTTTGCCTCGTATTCCACGAGGGCGTTTCTTCCCGAGGCTTTAACGCCTTTTATAACTTTTAAGGCTTCCTCCTTCATCTTTCACACCCCACGGTATCATCATTTAAACCTTTCAAGATATTTGGAGTATTGAACAAGGGCCGCCAGGGCTCTAACGCCCCTTTCCGGGGTGGGGTAAACAGGGACTCCCTTATCCTCAAGTATCTTGGCGTAGTAATCGGTCTTCTTACCGCCCATGGCAACGGCAACTATCGGCTTCTCGCTCTCCTTCGCATATTCGGCGAGTATATCTATTACTTCCATTTCATCGAGGAGTGGAACTTGGAAGAGGACGATGACGACTATTGCGTCGACGTTGGGGTCGTTCACAAAAGCATCTATGGCGTATCTATACCTCTGAGCATCCGTATCCCCAACGACATCGGTCGGATTCCCAACAACGGCGTGTGGTGGGAAGTGCTCTTTTAAGTATTTGAGACTTTTCTCGCTTAGACTGGCCATTTTTAGGCCGAATTTGGCAACCGCATCACTAGCCATAACCCCAGCACCGCCGCCATCGGTGACGATGCCCACACGATCACCTCTAGGGAGCCTGCACTTGGCAAAGGCCTTTGCCATGTCAAACATATGCTCAAAGTCCTCTGCTCTTATGATCCCTGTCTGTTTAAAGACGGCGTCGTATATCGTGTCAGCTCCGGCAAGCGAAC
>JALVUT010000069.1 GCA_027035445.1 Thermococcus sp. | reverse complement strand
CCCATTCACCCTGAACGGGACCCGCCCAACACCCTTCACGACATACGTGGACCCGTTACTCAGCCTCACCACCACGCCCCTAGAAGGAACCACGTCCAACCCGCCCAACACCCCGCCGCTAGGATACACGCTCACCTGGAGCTTGCCGGCACTAATCACGGCTAAGGGCTGGTTACTCAGTACGTACGCCTCATAAACAGCTACCAACACTAAGATCAGCCCTACTAAGGCAAGCAACCTACGCATGACGCTCCCGCAAGAAATAGCCGGGTAAGCGTACAGCGCTCAGGGACCGACGGCCCCATCATCGCTTCGCCCGGGCAGAAAATCAAAAAGCAGCTTACACGTTAACGGTTAGGGAGACGCTACCTAAGCTAACAGCGTCGGAATTAGGCACTCCGTAGTTCTGCACGTAGGTAGGGTCAAGGTCCGTGTACGCGGTAATGCTTACCGTGTAGGAGCCTGCAGGCACGCCGGTGGGGTCAATCGTTATTCCGTATGACTTGCTCACCGGTGTTGCCGTACCTGTCCTCGGGTCCGTCCTGCACGCTAGGCCTGACAGCGGGGCGATGTACACGGCCTTACCGGTCGTCTGGAACACCTCCTTAGCCCCTGAAATCCTAGGTAATACTGAACCCTGCCCAGTCACCGTGATCACGAGGTAGTTACCGTACTCCGTCTTCGTTAATGGGTTCATGAACGGATCAGGCAGCGTGGTGTCGGCCTTGGAGTTAGTCACCATGACGGTAAGCGGCGTCGGGGAAGTGATGTTTAGCGTGGTCACGGCCGTGCCAGTCGCGTCAATAGCCTTAACGGTTAAGGTGCTCGGCACTACCGCGGCATCGACGGTCACTACATGGAAGTCGGGAGGCTTAATCTTAGCGACCTCAGCGTTATAGTAGGGCAGCTTAACCGGGATGAAGTAGAACACGGTGCCGTTACTTATCTTTAAGTAGTACTCCTCACCAGACCTGTAACTCCCCGCAGTCGTTGCGACACCGTTGGACACGCTCAGCGTCTCCACCACGTAGCCCTTACTATTGTATAGCTGCGCACTGGTCGGGTTAAAGGCGGCACCGGTCAGCTTATTCCTAATCACGAACTTAATCGGTAGCTCCAAGGGTATCATGTTACCATTAGAAGTTTGAGTGCCAGCCACCGGGTTATGGGGATTTATAACACTTAAGTTCCCTTTCCACACCGCGTAAGCACCCAGACCTATAATAACGAGAAGCAGCAGTATGGCGGCGGCAGATGACTTACCCATCCTGAAGCCGTACTTAACCGCCGTTCTTCCCTTCCCTAGCAGGAACAGGGCTCCCCAGAAGAAGAGCAGTAGCCCGGTAGCAAGCTCTAATATTCCTCCTAGTCCTATGCTGTTCGTTTGCATGTACTCATGTATCGCTAAGCCGGTGAGAAGCCCGCCACCTAAAGTCATCACAACTGGAGCAATACCTATCCCTGACCTACCCATGCACGTTACCCGTAAGTAATAGCTCAACGTAGCATGTCGGCAAGTAAAGAAATATTCAACACCTTAACCCCGTGCACATGCAACACCTCCACCAAGAACCCCGCCTGCCCGGGACGGAGCCTAAGCACGGCAGCTAGGCAGGCGGCTGCTGCAACCTCCTTAACCCCGCCCTTCCCAGCATACTTCCTCGCAAGAAGCATGGCCTCCTCCCTAACCACGCTCTCGTGGGGCAGGTTAAGGGGGCCTAAGAACCTGTCCACGTAAGACATGGTGTTGACGGCCCTGACGCCCTCACGGCTTAGGCTAGCCTTCAACTGCCTGATGTTGCGGTAAGCACCTAAGAAGGGGTTGGAGTGATTGATGGGTCTGGAGTGCGTGATGAAACTTTCACCTACCTCCCTCTCCCTCACCACCAACCCCTCAGAATCAATGGTCTCTCCCCTAGCATCGTCCCTAACCGTTTCCTCCTCTAGGAGGCCTGTTTTCCTGGCGTACCAGATGTACCTGAATACCCTACGCCTGAACTTAAGATCCCCTGAGCCGTAAACCCTCTCAGCTATCTCCCTAGGAGGGAGGCCGGCCTTATAGAGGTCAATAACTAGCTTAACGGCCCCCTTAACCCTGGTGGACCCTCTGGTAGGACCGGTGGTCGGACTAACGGTCGTACCCGACCCCTCCGCTGTCCTAGGACAATCTAAGAAGTAATCACCCCCAACTCCCTAGCCTTCCTATAAACCAGCCTCAAAGCAGAAGCTACGTTCTTATTATCGTGAGCGTAACGATCCATAAACATGATCCTCCTCAACTCACGCCTAACCACCCTGCCCAGAGGTTCACCGTTAACCGCCTTCTTCCTCAGGAAATCAAGCAACGGGTCGTCAGGCCTTAACTTAATGGTTACCTTAACATACTTCCTCCCCATCAAGACCCCTAAGCAAAACTAGGCAAAAGAGATTAATATTCACGGGTCTCCTCACGCCCTAAGAACAACCACCCTACCGCCCGCAAACATCAGGACCAGGCCTAGGACGATGAGTAACGCCGCAGCAATAATTAGGAGGGTTAAGAACCCGCCGGGCGTGTTGAGCCACCTACCTAAGTCGGCTAAGGGATTCCAGGGGGTGACGTAGGTAACGCCGGCGCTGGTCCTGTTGCTGTAGGTGTAGTGCTGTTGCTGCGCCTCCCTCTGGGTCCACACGTAATGGAACTCACCCCAAACGAGGAGGATGGTCCTCACCTTAAGGTATGAGGCCGGGTAGTATATCTCCAGCTTAGGCGATATGCAGCAGGGGACAACGGTCCAGCCCCCGCACTCCGTGTGCGCGTAGGGTCCGTACTTATCTATGTGTACGTGAATGAACACCTTATCAGTCATCCTGGGGTCGGGGGCGACGTACTTCAGCGGGTTGTCGTTAAGCAGCTCCTCCCGATTAGGGACCTTGCCGTAGTACTCACCAACGCTGTAGTACATGGTGAACTCCCTGCCCGCCACGTCGGGGTAGTAGCTGAGCCAGTTCTGCATCTCCGAGTAAGGCAGCGAGTCCCCAACCATGTTGCCGTCCCGGTCCCTCCAGAGCCAGGGGGTGCCGGCCTTAACCCAGGTAATTAAGGGAACGATGTAGGCCCTAGGCCTATTAACTAAGGTCCAGTAGCCCGAGGCATTACCCTTAGGCGGGTTAGGGTCGTAGGGACTCCAGCTAACCCCGTAAAGCTCCAACCAAACATCCAGGTTCCTCCATTGATATAACCCGAAGTAACCCTCCCTACCCTGAGAGGACAGCTGAATAATGAACTCCGCCGGAATCAACTCACCCACACGCTTAACCACCGTGCCATTAGGGAGGTAGTTAACCCACTCAACCCTCTTGACTTGGTTCAGGTCGGCGTGGGAACTGTCCAACGACTTCCAACCATTAGGCGGGGTGAAGTCCGCAAGCAACTCAGGCCTACTAACCTCGAAAAGGAACTCACCCCCGTCATGCTGATAGAACCAGTCAGGACCGTACTCACAAATCCCTGGCTGACCCTTACAGTTAAGGGGAGGCGACCCATCAGGGGACCTAACAAGCTTAAGCGCCTTATCATCCCATAAAGCAATACTGACGTGATTATCTATCGGACCAACGGACCTATTAATCAGGTGCCCATGATAATCAAGAGCGACGATCTTAACGTCAAGGCCCTCAGGACCCACGACAGATAAGGGCCTATAGTAAATCACGGCCAAGGAGGCGCCAACCAGTAACAGCAAAAGAAGCGCCTGACTTAACTTCATCCGCCTACCCGTAGGAAATAGTGCCGTCGTACCCCACGGTGAAGGACCCTAAGTCAATGAAGCTTGAGTACTTAGTCAGGCTATGAGCACCGTCAAGGCTAAGGTAGTTAACCTGGCACCACACCTTAACGTCGTACTTACCGGGCGGTAGGGAGGCAAGCACCCTAGATAGGCTAGTGGACCACGTCAAATGCACTTCACCGCTACTCTCACCTTCCTTCTTAAACAGCTCGTACCTCATCCCACCACCAGCAACCGACAGAGGCACTATAGGTGGATGGTTAGGTGGGTTAATGTTAGGCGGGTTCCAATACGTAGTGGTAGTCGTCGGCGTCACGGTAGGGGATGGGGCGGGCCCCTCAAAGTAAACGGTAGCGAAGATGATGACTAGGTAATGGAATTCATTACCGCATGAATCAAGGTCGAAGTTAACGCTCCCCTCAACACCCCAGTCACCGCTGCTCTCACTGGAAGCGAAGGACAGAGGGAGGACCCAACGCCTAACCTCTGCACCATTATGCAGCAACTTAACCGTGAATTCCCCGCCCTT
>JALVUT010000068.1 GCA_027035445.1 Thermococcus sp. | reverse complement strand
GGTCTGATGTGGCTTTGGGAAGCGTTAAAAATTAAACGTCTTATCCTACTTCATGTTCCCGCTGCTGGCCCTGATCATAATCTTCCTGTGGGATGGCTACTTTTTCATTAATTATTTAATTAGCTTTTTCAAGAGTTATAAAATCAGTGAATGGAGCCCGAGGGTGTCCCTGCTGATCCCCGCCTATAACGAAGGCGGTAGCATTATAAAGGCAATAGAATCTGCTCTAACCCAGAACTACCCCAACTTTGAGGTTATAGTCGTTGACGACGGCAGTGAAGACGGAACCTACGAGAAAGCGGTGTTCATAAGCGACCCTAGACTCAGGGTCTTCAGGATGCCACACGGAGGCAAGGCGAGGGCTCTGAACTTCGGTCTTTCCAGGGCAACCGGTGAGATAATAGTCACCATCGACGCCGACAGCGTGCTGGAGGAGGGAGCACTCAGTGAACTGATCTCCCGCTTTTACTCCGATGATGTCCTCGGGGTGGGCGGACAGGTTAGGGTCTTGGGCGGCGGTTTCCTTGAGAGGGCACAGGACGTCGAGCATCTTAGGATAGCAATGTTCAGAAGGGCTAAGGAGCTGGACAACTTAAGCGTTGCCCCCGGACCGATTTCAGCCTTCAGGAAGGATGCACTTGAGAGAATCGGCGGCTTTGTGGAGGACACCGTGGAGGATTACGCCACGACCAAGAGGCTCAGGGAGTTTGGGAAGGTGGTGTACGCTCCCCGTGCTAGAATCTGGACCAAGATGCCGAATGACCTTGGAATGCTCTGGGGGCAGAGGAAGAGATGGTTTCTGGGTGATCTAAGGCACCTCGGCGACGGCCTTACCAAAGGTTGGCTGTTTCTTCTCCTCGGTGACACTGTAGCATTCTTTGATATAGCCCTTCCGTTTTCCCTGATCTCTGGGGGCCGCTGGTTTTTCCTCGCATTCTGGTATGCGTTCGAGGTCGTTACGATGTTGCTCCCGACCCTCATCGAGGGTGGCCCCATTCTGGACGCAATGGTGTTTCCTCCCATCCTGTGGTTCTGGGCACTTTTTTACCTTATTCTTCATTTTTACGGATATGGAAGGCTACTCGTACGTGCACTGTAGATCCAAAACCTTTAAATGATCAGTCATGTTCTACATAAACTATATAGACTATGTGAGAACAAATAGATTATAGTGATGGTTATGATAGCGGAGGCCCTCTTCATGGCATGGGCGGTGGGTGCCAACGATAGTGCAAAGGCAGTGGGTGCTGCCGTTGGCTCTGGAATGATTGGATTCAAGAGGGCAGTGTTACTCATAGCTGTATTCACAACACTGGGGGCGGTTCTGGGTCGCTCTGCAGTCTCTACAACGATAACAGGGCTTGCGATGGGTATGGGAAGCAGTGAGGTCTCACTCGTTCTCTTCAGCGCCGCAACGGCTGTCATACTGGCAAGCCTCGTTGGTATGCCCATCTCAACAACTCAGTCAATAATAGGAGCTTTGGTCGGCTCTTCCTTTGCCCTGGGTCTTCCCGTGGAGTGGGGCACGGTGTCCAAAATCGTTTTGGCGTGGGTAATCTCACCGATCGTATCGGCTCTCTTAGCGATAGCAGTCTATAAACTATACAGGCCCATTCTCCGGAGTATAAAGGGTCTTAAAACCCTTGAACTCACCCAGAAATGGATAGTGCTTCTTGCCTCGGCGTACTCGGCTTTCAACCTTGGGACCAACGAGCTCGCCAATGTAATTGGACTCTCCACGAGTGCTGGATTTTTGAACCCGAACTTATTTTTGGCCCTCTCAATGGCCCTTGGAACACTAACCTTTAGCAGGAAGGTTATGATGACCATCGGAAAGGACATAACAATCCTTGACCCGACCTCTGCCTTTTCCTCCCAGTTCGGAGCGGCACTGGCCGTGACCTCCGCCAACCTCTTTGGCCTTCCCGTGAGTTCCGGTCAGGCTATAGTTGGTGCGATAAGTGGGTTAAGCCTGTACAAGGGGGAGAGGGTCAATGAGAGACTTCTTGTGGACATTGTAAAGAGCTGGGTAAGGGCCCCCCTAATTGCCGGCATACTGGCGTATTCCCTGATAAAACTCTTCTCGGCAGGCTTTTAAACCCCTGTCCAATGGATTTAGTGGTGTTGTGAGATGGTGGAATTCAGGTTTGAAGTTAAGGCGAGGGACGCCGCCGGGAGAATCGGAAAACTGACCGTGAACGGGAAGACGGTAGAGACGCCAGTGATAATGCCTGTAATTAACCCGAAACACCTTATAGTAACCCCGAGAGAGCTCAAGGAGATGGGGTTTGGTATGCTGATAACCAACTCCTACATTATATACAAAACGCCGGAACTGAGGGAGAGGGCACTTGAGATTGGAGTGCACAGGTTACTCGAATACGATGGGATAATAGAGGTTGATTCCGGCAGTTTCCAGCTCATGCGCTACGGCGGTGTGGACGTTACCAGTAGTGAGATAGTGAACTTCCAGCACGACATAGGCGTTGACATAGGCACTTTCCTTGATATACCCACCCCTCCGGACGCTCCACGGGAGAAGGCGGAGGAGGATTTGAGAATAACGCTGGAGAGGGCAAGGGAGGTAGAGGGAATAAAGGAAATAGCTATGAACGCCGCGGTACAGGGTTCAACCTATCCGGACCTTAGAACCTATGCCGCGAAGAAGCTGGGTGAAATGAACTTCGAGGTACATCCCATTGGTGCCGTCGTCCCGCTGATGGAGAACTACCGCTACAGGGATCTCGTTGATATTGTGATAGCTTCAAAGCTCGGATTGAGACCGGACAGACCGGTTCACCTCTTTGGGGCGGGACACCCCATGATTTTCGCGCTGGCCGTCGCAATGGGGGTAGACCTGTTTGATTCAGCGAGCTATACCCTCTACGCAAAGGACGACCGCTACATGACGCCAGAGGGAACAAAGAGATTGGAGGAGCTTGAGTACTTCCCTTGCTCCTGTCCTGTCTGCTCCCGCTACACCCCCCAGGAACTCCGTGAGATGCCGAGGGAAGAGAGGACGAGGCTTCTCGCTCTACACAACCTCTGGGTCATAAGGGAGGAACTTAACCGGGTAAAGGGGGCGGTAAAGGAAGGCACTCTCTGGGAACTGGTTGACGAGCGCGCTCGCTCCCATCCCAAGATGTTCGCAGCCTACAAGAGGCTGCTTGAGTACGTGGAGTATCTTGAGAAGAACGAGCCGGTAACAAAGGCGAGTGCCTTCTTCAAGGTGAGTGAGGAAGCTTTGAGGTGGCCGGTTGCCCAGCGGGCGAAGGAGCGGGCCGAGCGGGTCAGGAGAAAATTCCCGGAGATGACAGAGCACCCGATATTCGGTGGGATACCCAAATATCTCGGCTTAAGCTACCCCTTTGCCCAGAGCGAGGGCGAGGAGGACTTCAGCATAAAGAAACCCTCCAGGGAAGAGGCGAGGAACTACATAATGGCCATTGCCGAGTACCAGTTTGGCGAGGGGGCGGGGGATGCGTTTAAAGACGCTTTCATCGAGCTCTCCAGGAAGACCGGGATGCCAAGGCAGATAAAGGCAAAGGGCAAGCACCTCGCGACTTTCAGGGCAGAAGATGGCCTCCTAACGCTCGGAATCGAGGGAGCGAGGAGGCTTCACGCACTCCTGCCCTTTCCTAGGATGCGCGTTGCGGTCAACGGGGATGCAGAGCCCTTCGCGAGGCGCGGAAAGAACGTCTTCGCGAAGTTCGTTGTCGACGCAGACCCGAAGATAAGGCCCTACGACGAGGTTCTGGTGGTGAACGAGAGGGGTGAGCTCCTTGCAACGGGACAGACGCTCCTCAGCGGCGAGGAGCTAGGGGCCTTCCAGACGGGTCTGGCGGTGAAGGTGAGGAGGGGCGTTGAAGGAAAGTAGAAAATTTTATAACTCCCCCCTCTTTTTCTATTCCGGGCGGGCCCGTGGTCTAGACTGGTTATGACGCCACCCTTACAAGGTGGAGGTCCGGGGTTCGAATCCCCGCGGGCCCACCACAACAACCCTTTACTTCGCAAAGCGTTGACGGAAAGTTTGTGGTTCTTTCTAAGGAGCACTGTAACACGCAGGGTTCCTTTTTGCAGGCTGACTTTGAATTCCTTATTCTCTTGACTTCATGAGTGAGTTCCTTTTTCTTTGACGCCTTTGGGCGTCTATTAAAGTTGAACTCCTGCTAAAACGCAAGTTAACATGTGGAATTCAAACTTCACCCCAGCGTTTTCAATAGAATCCCCCTAACTGGCGATTTAGCAGGAAACACGAACTTTGATGAAGCTTTGCCCCCCTCTAGTACTCTCCGATGGTGTTAAAAAGCCCGTGACCTTTTACCCCTTGGTGGTGGGTGTGAAAATCCACTACGAGTGCTTTGCCTGTGTCATCAACCAGTCCCAGAAGATAGTGGAGATGAGCACGAATAACCTGGGACGTAGAAAGAGGGGTGTCATCGAGGCTGCAAAGCTGATGGCGAGGATAAACACTGATTCAATTCCCGCTATTTTTGGGAGCGAGGTATTTCTCGGCGTTTACGAGGCGATAGGCAACGACGATCCGTTCGGAGATTACAAGGAACTCTCAAACAGGCTTGCGGAGAGGATAGTCTCTGACCTTGAAGGTGAAGATGCCGACCTCAGGACTGCACTGAAGCTGGCGATAATCGGCAACGTCATTGACTTCGCCGTCGGCTACTCCCCTGAAAAAATTAAGGAGGACGTTAAGACCATGCTCGGCGAGGAGCTCTACGTTGATGAGTCTGGGGATCTCTTTGAAGAGCTTGGACGGGCCAGAAACCTCCTCTACCTTACGGACAACTGCGGTGAGATTTACTTCGACAGGCTTTTCATAAAGAAGCTGAAGGAGGCCTTCCCTCACCTCAAAGTCTACGTTGCTGCGAAGGAGGGGCCGATAATCAACGACGCAACGGTTGGAGACCTCATGAAAGCTGGCTTTGGTGAGTTCACCGAAGTAATCTCCACCGGCACGAGGATAGTCGGCGTTCCGCTGGACAGAGTATCCAAGAAGTTTAGGGACGTCTTTGAGAAAGCAGACGTGATAATTGCCAAGGGGCAGGGCAACTTCGAGACTCTCAGCGAGATAAACGACCACAGGGTCTTCTATCTGCTCAAAGCGAAGTGCAGGCCAATAGCGAGAGAGCTCAGGGTACCGCAGGGGAGTATGGTTTGTTTGAGGAGCGGGCAACCGGTGCCCTGATAGTATGCCATCACCTGCTAGCTGTGGGTTTTCAGGTTGCCCTCTTCTCCCCCTCCGGGAACTTCCAATTCCTCGTTATCTTCGTCACGTTTCTCACGAGGGATTTCTCCCCCGGATGTCTTGATGCCAGCTCCTCAAGGAAGGAAATCAGTCCGTCGTAGGCGGGCTTGTCGATCGGGAAAGGCACCCTGTCTTTGCCGCCAACGGCGTAGGTGAACTTGAATGGATCGGGCGGATGCGTCACTGGATCCTTCCAGCTCGGGTGGACGTCGTAAACCAGCTCCAGAACCAGCGAGAGGGCCCTGAGCGTGCTCGGCCCGAGGCCTTTCAAAAGCAGAAACTCCTCGTAGTCCTTCACGCTCAGCTCACGGGCGAACTCCAGCACCTTTTTGTTCAGCTCAAACCTCCCGAGGCTCTCGTAGCGTTTGAGAACATCCCTCTCCCACGGTTCCCTTGGTTTGTAGTATACCAGCGGCCTGTAACCCTTCGCCATCGCCTTCAAACTCTCAAGCTCGCGCTCTATCTTCGCGGGCTTCTCCTGAACGAGGTCGAGGAGGGTCTTCTGGTATTCCCTGGCTTCCTTCGAGACTGTGTTAAGGGCGAAGTCCCTCCTCAGGCCAGCTATCGCCGTATGGGGGTCGAGTGTGAATGTTTCAGCATCGAACCAGTGGAAGCGCCTCGCGAGCCTCTCCCTCTCGTTCATCCCCTGCTGAATCACCGCCCAGTTGCCATCCTCATCAAGGAAGAAGACGTGGTGGTAGAGCCCGTAGCCGGTTTGAAGCGCTACCGTGTCGACCTTGGCGACCAGTCTTGAGGTTCTAACGTAGGTCCACGGTTCAAGCTCGTAGAGCTCCGCTATAGCTTTCAGCTCTTCCGGAGTTGCCCTGCTTTTCTTCCCCTTTCCTCCAGCGGCCTTTACTCCCAGCTCCTCCCTCCAGAGGGCGTCCTTTATCATCCCTGCAGTCACTGTTGTGGAACCGGAGGAATCCCAGTCCATGCCGATAACGTTGTTGAAGGCCTGGAACCATATCGGGTCTGAAAGGCGCTCAAGCAGGCCCTTCGTGCCGTACTCGTCAACGGCCAGAAGGAGGACTAAGCGTGTGAGCTTCCTCATCCTCCGGGCGAGCCACAGGGGAACGTGACCCCCGTGTAGGGGTAGGTCGGCAATGTTCCTCATCATATGTAACTACGGTCTTTGGTTTTAACGGTTGTCTCGCAGAATCTTCATCTGTTTTTTCACAAACCCAGGTATTTTTCAGAAAAACCTGGATATTTAGCATGGAAAGCCTTTTTATCCCCCTACCTCAATTCCTCTCTGCAGGTTTAGGCTTACGGAGGTTGTGGAGATGGGAGTTGAGAAGGTTCCAAAGTATGATATCCCAACCAAAAAGGTTGACTATGTTTTTATCGAACTCGACAAGATGAAACCTCACGAGCAGCTCGTTCAGAAGGAGCTTGAAGGCTTCATAGAGAGCGTCACAGGTTCGGGTATCTTCTGGAAGGCGATGCTTCTTGCAAAGGTTCCGGGTGAGGATATGTATTTGATCATCGACGGCCATCACCGCTGGGCAGGCCTTCAGAGGCTCGGTGCTAAGAAGGCTCCCTCGGTTATCCTCGACTACTTCAGCGACGATGTCAAGGTCTATACCTGGTACCCGGCCTTCAAGGGAAACCTTGGAGAGGTCATTGAGAGGCTAAGGAGGGAGGGCCTTGAGGTCACTGAGGATCCGGAGGCAGAGAAAAAGGCTGAAAGGGGAGAAATAGCCTTTGCACTCGTCGGTGGAAAGAGCCTCGCCATCCCAGGGGCCCTTGAGGAGCAGAAGAAGGTCAGTAAGGTTCTCGACGAAATGAGTGTTGAGGGGAGGATAGAGCTCATCTACTACGGCCTAAAGGAGGACGCAAGGGATGACATGAGGAGGGGCGAGATAGACTACGTCTTTATCAGGAAAGCCCCGAGCAAGGAAGAGGTCATGGAGCTCGTCAAGCGCGGTGAGGTCTATTCCCCGAAGACCACCAGGCATGTCCTTCCGTTCAACCCCGAGAAGATAAGCGTTAAACTTGAGGATCTCTTCTGAGGCTTTTTAACTCTTTCCCGATTTCTCCGCTGATGGAGGGCTGGAGCGTGGGGATGCTGAGGGGTTTGATCTTCGACGTCGATGAAACCCTCGTCTACTATGAGGGTTACGACCACAGAGAATGGTACGAGAAGTGGGTTCTCCCCGAGCTCAGGCAACACGGCATCGACCTCGACTATGAGACCTATCAAAAGACGGTGCAGGGTGGCCTCCCAAGGAGCTACGTGGAGAGGTTAGGGATAGACCACATCGAATTCTGGAAAATAGTGGATGAGGTAAACCTCCGCTATCGGCGGGAGATGGCGAGGCTCGGCAGGATAAAGTCGTTTCCCGATGTTGCCGCTCTCGGTGAACTCAGGAGACTCGGCCTCAAGCTTGCGGCGGTTAGCAACGCCTCCCAGGAGTGCACGGAATTCGTCCTCGACTGTTTTGAGCTGAGGGGCTACTTCGACGTCGTCTACGGAAAGGATTACTCCAACCTTGACGGGGTCAAGCCGAACCCGTACCTCGTTAGGAAGGCCCTTAAAGCCCTCAGGCTGAAACCGGAGGAAGGGCTGATGGTCGGGGACAGCCTCCATGACGTCCTAGCAGGAAAGCGGGCGGGTTTAAAGACCGTCAACGTGACCCGCTTCGGGAAGGTGGAGGGGGCGGACTACTATGTGGATACTCTCTGGAGGCTGGTTGAGCTGGTAGGGAAAATGGGGATTCAGTCCCCGTAGAACTCGTTTTTGAAAACGTCTATCCCAACTTCCAAGGACTCAATCCAGTGGAGGAACTTTCCGACATTCTCGTCGCGGAAAATGCCCCCGTGCTGGGGGGCGATGGCCTTTGGATTCGGCTTTCTCACGTTCCGCACCCATGCCTTAAGCGCCCTGGTGGAACTCATGTATCTCCTGTGGAACCCCTCCATGTACCTCGTGTGCTCCTCAAAGTCCTCCACAAAGAGGTACCACTCACCTTCCGGGAAAGCCGCTGCACCTATGTCCGTGCTGAATAGGATCCCGCTTTTCTGGTCGTAAAAACTGAAGTTTCCCGGGCTGTGGAGGTAGTGGCTTGGGACGGTTCTTATAACTGAGTTTCCAAGTTGGAACTCCGTCCCTTTGTCTGGGATGCCGATGACTCTTTCGGAGCTAAGGATCGCCATATGGGGAATGAAGCGCACCCACAAGTTGGAGATAACGAGCTTGGCCAGCGGAGCATACTCAAACCACAGGCTCAGACCGGCGACGACGTCCGGGTCTTGGTGCGAGTACATCAGGTACTTGATCTGGGTAGGAGGCAGTATAGAGGAAACGTTCTTGAGCACACGGGAGAATACAAAGAAACCCCCGGGTTCAACCAGGGCCGCCTCTATGCCGTCAACTATTAAGTATTGATTGGTCAGGATCCCCCTCTCATCCTCGGCCTCTTCAATGCCGAGCCAGAACACCTTGTGCTCCCCGTTGTCGTAGAGCGGGTAGCTGTTCATATTCCTTATCATTCAAGCACCTCCCACAGGCACCCATATGTTTATAGTGTACGCTCCCTCTATCGTTGATGTGATGTTCATGGCATTCTCCGCGGCTTCACGGTCCTTCACCCTAATTGTTCTGACCCCGCTCCCATCACGATACTCCACTGCGAGTACCTGACTTCCTTGAAGCAGAAGTTTGAACGATTTTCTGCCGTCTTGGGTTATCCCTGATATGTACAGGATATCAGATCCGATTTTCCCCTTAATCTCGCTTACAACGTTAAAAAGTCCATTTTTGTCGACCATGTGGATTCCTGAATGAACATCTTTGACTTGGCGAGGAAGCCAGCAACGCTCATGGGATCTGAGAAGTCCACACTCAGCATGGTTTTTTCTGCTCATTCACCTTAGGATGGGCGGGTGCTGTGCTCTCGGCCAGCTCTTTGAGCCCCCTACCAATGCCGTCCACGAGGGATTGAATGGTTTTCCCAAGCAACAATTCGCCTTTTCCCTTATAAGACAGTTCTAGGTGAGTCTCCACATTTCTGCTCCACTCCTTTAGGGTAACAACCAGTATCATATGCCCACGTTTTCCCTCCCCATCGTATATATGGCTGTTAAAGTCCGGGTGATACTGGAACCTGTACGTGTCCCTGAACTTGAACACAAAGCGAGGGAGCATTAGCTCCGCACTTACACCTTCCTTGGTACTCACCCTGACAACGTAGGGCCAGTTGGTTATGAACGCCGCTTCATTTTTTAAGATGTTTTCAACATTCTCTTTTTTCGTCTCTATCCTCACCGAGGTGCTCTTTCTTTTCATCGAAATACCCCCAAACTTCTAAGCATCTTTAAGTACGTACCGTCCACCCCGTCCCCGGGGTTCACCGGGATTACGAAGTAGGTAACGTCACTCTCGGAGAAGACCAACTCGCTCTGTTTCTCGTGGCAGACAACTTCCGTTCTAAGTTCAATAAAACCTTCCTTTCCCGTTTTTGCCGTCCCCACAAGGTGTGGGGTGCATCCTCCGGATTTTTTTACGATTTCCGGCCATAGTTGGTACAGGATGTCAAGCGGGTTATGCTCCCATCGGAGTCCCTCTCCGTTAAAACCACCTTTGTTAGCTATCATATCAACCATACCTTACAAATATCCCAAGCCTTTTGGTATTTTAACAAAAATAGCTGGGCGTACACTTAAACCTTTGGGCTGAAAAATAGGCAATAATCTGGTATTTTTTTCTTAGACATATTGCCGTTGATCGAACAAGATATACTTTAAGTTCGAATATCGGAGAGCATTACCCTTAAATACATTGATGAGCATACTAGAGGAAGTGGTCCCCATGGAAGAGAGTGGCTTTAAGTGTGAGCGGTGCGGTGCACCGCTTGAGGTTTCGCCGGAGACGATAGTCGCGGTGTGTCCCTACTGCGGCTTTCCGAACCACATCAGCGGGAATCTGAAGACCGAGGGCATCTTCATTGTCCCCTCCCTCGACAAGAACGCCATAGCTAAGGCTTTCTGGGACAGGGTCGAGCACGACTTTGACCTGAGGAGGATAAAGGAGGACATCCAGGTCGCTGATATTGAGGGGCACTACGCCCCCTACTGGAATGGAAAGGTCCACGTCTACGGTACGGTTCGCTACATGAAGCGTGAAGAGGAGTGCCATACCGATTCAAAGGGAAATACTCACTGTCACACCGTTGAGAGGCACTACACCGAGAGGGTGGACGAGAATATGCGGCTCCTCGGCTCGGCGAGGAGGCAGGTAAAGAGCTTCGGGGTTGATGACCTGGTAACCCACTTCTCCAAGACCCTGCCGGAGGGGAAGAGGCTTCTCGACCTGGGAGAGGGTGAATGGGGTAGAATCAAGCTTGAAATTCTGAACACGGAGATGGATGAAAAGCACGCCGTCCTCACGATGCGTGAGGATGCCATCGACATAATAAGAAACCGATTCCTGGCCAAGTCGGACAGGATAGAGCGCTTTGACATCCACGCTGACGAGCCGCAGGATGTTAAGTTGCTCCTCCTGCCAATGTGGACGGTTTATTACCGCTACGGTGACTCGATATTCCACGTTGTCTTTGCTGGCTGGGACGGAAGAGGTGTTGCTGCAACAGAGCCGATGAACCTTTTCAGGAGAGCCCAGTACCTTGCGGGTTCCGGGGTCGGTATTCTGGTGGCTTCCTTCGGAGCAGCCGCCTTTTCCCACTCGTCCGTTTTCGCGGTTCTGGCCATGGGTGGCGGTGCGGCCCTCAGCTGGTTCATGGGGGGCAGGGCCCTTGAAGGTCAGCGCGTTGAGCGGGAGCGGAAGGGTATTCTGAGGTGAGGGAGATGGAAGTAAAGTGTCCCACATGCTCGGCAACTTTTAAGGTTCCCGACACGGTGAGCGTGGCGACCTGTCCCTACTGCGGAACTACGTTCCACATCCACGCGGGTTCGGAAGTCCAGGAGGAGCACTTCTTCTTTCCGCCTATGAAGAAGGATCCCGCTGGGCTGCTGCTTAAGTTCCTCTCGAGGCAGTACGGTGCCCCCGCAGACATAACGGACGCGAAGGTTCTGAAGAAGGAGCTTCACTGGGTTCCGGTTTACTTCTTCTACCTTCACGGGAAGAGCAGGGTTAAGGAGAGCGTCGAGGAAGTGGAGTTCATTGGAATCCCGGCAGGATCGCCGTTTAAAACCCTGCTGATGAACTACCCGTTCCCTGTTAGGGGGAAGCGCTTCTTCGACGAGGCCACCGTTAAAAAGGGGAAGTATTACGAGCCGGAGATGAAGGGGAAAGAGGCGGAGGAGATAGCGCACTCCCGGCTTGAGAACGCTCTCAGGAAAGAGGCCAGCGAGGAGGGCAGCAGCGCGGGGGAGCTTGAGCTCACCGTCAGGTTCCAGGGCCTCGTCCACTACCCTCTCTGGGAAGTTCACTATGAGTACGGCGGGGAGACCTTCGTGAACTTCGTTGACGGCACCGACGGGAGGGTGATACGGGGTGAGTACCCATTAATGGGCGGGGCAAGGAAGAAGGCCACGCTCCTCGGCGGTGGTGTCGTTGGAGTCGGGGTTCTACTCGGGCTCATCGCTTCTGCCACTCTGAGTAGTGCCTGGGGGGCCATCGGCGGTCTCGTCGCGGGCGTGGCTGGAGGGGCCGGGATATTCATGAAGGGCTCCGTGGGCAAGAGGACGGTGAGTCAGGTGATGAAAACGGACAGGGGCAACGTTTACTTCAGGGCCCTGTGATGGGTGAGGTGATATCATGGGAAAGGAAACTTCGATAGTTGAGAAGCTTGAGCTCGTTATTCCGGGCTTCCACGGCTACAAGAAGAAGGAGCTTTTGAGAGAGGACGACAGGCTCGTTCGCGGCAAGGTGGCGGATATACTCGCACAGGCCAGGCGCGAGATGGAGAGGACCCTGCAAAGGTGTGCAATGGTCAACTGCCCCCAGCTTGTGGCGATAGACACGATGAGGAAGAAGCTCATGGCCCTCGAGAGCAGGGTCAGGCACGCCGAGGCCGGCTACCGTGGTTACTTCGACAGGGTGAAGTTCAAGGAGAAGGAGATAAACAGGCTCATTGAGTACGATGGGAGGATGATAGAGCTGGCCGAGGGAATATTGAGTGGCGTCGGGGCCATCAACGGGGGGATTGCCAACCCGCAGGCTCTCGGCATGGCCGTCCTCGACCTCGACGACAGGCTGAACTCCTTTGAGGAAGTCCTGGACAAGAGGATGAGCTTCGCGGCGGGTGAGTGAGATGGTGCAGGTAATCGAATGGGTGAACCCGGGGGAAGACGAGATAATCTGGAGGTACCCGAACGAGGTCATAAAGTGGGGCGCGCAGCTGATAGTGCACGAGTACGAAGTGGCGGTCTTCATGCGCGATGGGAAAATCTACGACGTCCTTGGGCCGGGAAGACACACACTGACGACTCAGAATCTACCACTCCTCTACAAGCTCGTCGGCGGGGGCAACAGCCCCTTCAAGGCGACGGTGATCTTTGTCAGCATAAAGCAGTTCCAGGGGAGATACGGAGGAGAAACACAGACAAAAGAGCTTGCCCCGGTCAAGTACTACGGCGTCTACTGGTTCAAGGTGGCCGATCCAGTTCTCTTCATAACCGAGGTGGTTGGTGGCCAGAGCCTCTACGATACTGCCGACGTTACCAAGTTCATCAGGGCGTACTTCAACGAGGGTATGATGAAGCACCTCTCGGCTTACTCAATCGTCGACCTATTCCAGAACCTCGACATGGTGAGCACGCAGGTCAAGGTCAAACTCATAGAGGACTTCCGCAGGCTCGGCCTTGAACTTGTTGATGTAAAAATCGAGGGAGTCAACACAACCGACGAGTGGCGCCAGAGGCTCTTCTGGATAATGCAAACAGGCAACGCTCAGTATGTCATGCAGATGGATACGACAAAGCAGGTGGCGGCGGAGCTGGGTAAAAGTCAGGGGGCCGCTGTTGGGGCAGGAATGATGTTAATCCCTCAACTCATGCAGCCCGCCCAGCCAGCTCAACCTGCACAGCCCTACGCTGGCGGCGGAGTTCCTCCAGCACAGCCACAGCAGCCGGCGGTCCCAGCAGCACAGCAGGCCCAACAGCAGGAGATATGTCCCTACTGCGGGAAGCCGATTCCACCCGGGGCAAGATTCTGTCCCTACTGCGGCCATGAGATAAAGCGCTGTCCGAACGGTCACATAGTTCCGGAAGGAGCGAAGTTCTGCCCGGTGTGCGGGGCCAAGATAGAGTGAGGCCTAAGCTTTTTTCTTTACTTTCAGCTCCCCCTTGAGCCTGAGGTACTCCCCCTTTGTGAGCGGGAAGTTCTTCGCGGCTTTCAGAAAAGAGTTAACGAGCCTGACCTGCTGTCTGAACACCTTGTCTGGGTTCTCCTTCAGCCTTTTGACGTAGAGCCTTATGAAGGCCAGCCTCTCCTCCATGTCCCGGTTAGAACGGAACCTCAACTTTGAGCCTTTTTGCGTACCCATCGAGAAGCCTCCTATCGAGGTTTTTCTTGAAAAGCTCGTAGAGGAAAAATGCATCCTCCACGTCTTTATCGCTCCCCAAGTAGAGCTTGTACGCTATCTGGAGCTCGATTGGTGAGATGTAGATTTCATCATCGTTGAGCACAACGGGGATGCGTTTCTTTAGAGCCTCTTCATGGAAGGTATCCTTTGGGAACTTTATTTCTGCGTTGGGGATTATCTCACCCCTCCTAGTCATTCTAATGCCCATTTTTTCTTGGAGCATCTCATAGAGTCCACCGCAGTCTTCCGGGTTCAGGAATTCAAAGCCGCCTACCAGCGCCTCACCGCACAGCCGTTCAAACTCCCCCCTGTGAAGAGGTTCAATTACAAAGTCAACGTCCTCGGTGCCCCTTGAGCGTCCAAGAAGTATAGTGATGTATCCACTAACTATGACATATCTGGTGTACTTTTCAATCAGTTTGACAACATCCAAAACGAAATGATCAAGGTCACTGAGCTCCCGTGAGATAATTATCTTGCCTTCGCCAATCTCGATTCCCATTGTCATTCCCATCAAAATTGGGGTCTTCTTTTATTTATCCTTTTTGCCCAAATCCCTGAGGCCTCTGAGGACTTCGGGAGCACCTTCGGAGTGGGACTTCAGCGCCCTCTGGCCTTTTATTTTTGTGGGAATAATCCGCACGGGAATGCATTAAAGGCCTCAATAGAAAAGATAAACAGAGGCTCAAAGCCCAAACTTCTCCTCGATATAAGCTTTTATCAGATCCTTTGTGGCGAGCAGTCCCTTGATGTGCGTCCTCTCCATGCCGTGGCTTGCGTGGACTCCCTGGCCGATGAGGGCAACGCGGAAGTCCCAGCCGGCTCTTAAGGCAGCGCTCCCATCGGAGCCGTAGTAGGGGAAAACGTCAACGGCGTGTGGGATGTTCCTTTTCTCGGCGAGTTTAATGAGCTTGGTCGTCATCTCGTAGTCGTAGGGGCCACTGGAATCCTTGGCGGCTATTGAAACGGCCGTCTCCCTTCCGGCAACGCTATCTCCCACGACACCCATGTCGACCACTAAAAGCTCCTTTGCGCTCTCTGGATAGCCGGCAGAGCCGCCGTGGCCGACCTCCTCGTAGGGCGAGAAGAAGAACGCCACCGGGAGCCTCTCCAGGTTCTCGGCTCCGAGGTCAAGGAGCAGGTCAATCATCACCGCGACGCTGGCCTTGTCATCTAAAAAATGGGCCTTGACGAAGCCGCCCACGTATTCGAACTTCGGGTCGAAGGCTATGAAGTCGCCTGGCTTTATCCCGAGCTTCTCAGTGTCCTCCTTCTTTTCAACTTCGGCGTCGAGGCGGACGTACATGTTCTCCTCCTTGCGCTCCTTCTTTCCGGCCTCCCTGTTGACGTGGACGCTGGGATTCTTTAGGAGAAGTGTGCCGCGATAGCGCTTCCCGGAGCGGGTTATTACCGTGCAGTACTCGCCCTCGAAGGTCGGGAGAAGAAGTCCACCGACGCGGGTGAATCTTAGGTTTCCATCCGGCAGGATTTCCTTGACCATGGCCCCAAGGGTGTCAACGTGGCCCGCTATTACCAGCTCCGGCTCGGGGTGGTTTCCCGCTATGAGAGCTCCCTTGTTGGTGTAGTAGGTCCTGATTCCGGCCCCGTTGAGCCTTTTCTCGATCTGGGTCAGAACTTCCTTAGTGTAGCCTGTTGGGGAAGGTATCTCAAGGATCTCCCTCAGAATTTCAACGACGTGTTCCATGGTTATCACCGTTAAAAGATTAGTCGAAGGGTTAAAAAGGGCATCGGCTCAGAAACCGGCCGTTTTCAGCGCCGTGAAGAAGGCAAGGATGATGAGGGTTAGAACAACGGTAACGCCTATCCCCTCTCCCGCCTTCAGCCTGTAATGGGCCAGGAGGACGTTTGCCATTATCGCAGGCGGCATAGACGCCTCAACTAGGATCGCGTAGCAAACATCTCCGGTTCCTCTGAGTGTCAGGAAGACGAAGAGGAAGGGGAGGACGCTCCGGAAGAGGCCGATCTCAAGGAGGTGTCTCAGCCGGAAGTCACGGAGATCGATTATCGAGCCGAAGTAAATTAGCAGCAATGGTATACTCCACCAGCCGACCGCCTTTACAGGGTTGAGGAACCAGTCCGGCAGATGCATTCCTGCGAGGACGAGGGCTAGCGCCAGCAGGTTCGCGGCGGTCGGCGGGAACTTGAGGGCCTTGACGAGGCTTCTCCTAACGGAAGCTTTCCCGCTTGAGTAGTGGGCGGCTATGAAGGTTGCAAGGGGGAGAACAATGAGGCTGTTCGTGGTAGAGTAAAGTATGGCGGGGGTTATGTCACTCATGAATAGACTCGCTATGGGGAAACCCATCGCGGCGGTGTTGGGGTAGGTCGAGAGTATCATGAGTGCCCCGCGCCAGTCCTCATCTTTCACAAAGCGCCGTGCGTAGAGGTAGGAAAGACCGAGGCTCAGGATTATGATGAGGATAACGTAAACGAAGACCGTCTTTATACTGACTAAGTAAGCCAGATCCTTGCCTGCGACGTTGCCAAAGACGAAAAGCGTGAGGAGAAACCGTGTTGAAATAAAGCTGAGCCATTGAAATATCCTCCTATCCCGGATCAGGAGCTTAAGGGTGTAACCCACCGCTATGAGCGCGAGCATCTCATAGATATTCATGATTGAAGCGAGGGTCTCACCGTTTAAAAGGGTGTCGAAGTCTCGGAGTAAAAGAAAAAAGAAGGGTCACTTCTTCTCAACCCTGTGGAGTGGCCACCAGCCCTTCTCTCCAAAGAGGCTCATGAGGGCTGGTCCAAGGAAGTAAACCGCCAGCGTTGCCGTTATCAGCACCCCTGCGGCGAGGGCGAATCCTATCTCTCTCGTCCCCCAGGTCGAGCTGGTAATCAATGCACCGTAGGTGGTGGCGAGCACCGTTGCAAGACCTATGACAATTAGATCCATAGTCCCTCCTGCAACTATCAGGGCCTCCTTTGCATCCCTTCTTTCAAACTCGTCCCTTGCTTTGACGAGGTAGAAGCTGTTGTAGTCTATGCCGACTCCCATGAGCACGACGAAGACCATCAGCGGCAGGAACCACATAATCTCCTGGCCAAAAACCCTCTGGAAGATCCATGTTGAGATTGCTATGCTGAGGAGCACTCCGGTGCCGATTGTTATCATTGTGGAAATTACAGCTGGAATTCCCCTGAGCGTCGGTATTAAGGCTAGGAACATCAGCAGGAGGGCCACCGGAAGAATCCTGTGCCAGAAGATGTTGTTGATGAGGTTGCTGAGGTCAAGGTCGAGTGCCGCTCCACCCCCAACCATGCCTTTAGCTATCTTTCCGCTTGACTCATAGCCCTTGAGGAGGTTTCTGATCTTTTCTACCGTCTGATGGGCAGGCTTGGTCGTTGCCTGGTATTTACTGATGACCTCTATGAGAACCATGTTTTCTGTGGTTGAGAGGTACCTTGCACCTCCAATCCCCCGGAGCTCTTTGAGACTAGCGTTCACTGACTTTCCATATGGCTGTGTAACTGTGTAAACGTACTTAACGCCGTTAATTCTCTCAATGTTCCTTACTATCTCGTTAAGCGTTGCGAGGTCTTTGTCGGTAACGGGGTGGTTGAAATCAACGAGAACATAGGTGGCACCCATGACGTCCGCTCCGAGCTTGCTCTGACTTACCTGGAGGAAGTGGTAAACCTCGCTGTCCTTTGGAAGGAAGAGCTTGACGTCATGAGTTCCATTGAAGTTCAGGAAGGTATAGG
>JALVUT010000067.1 GCA_027035445.1 Thermococcus sp. | reverse complement strand
CTATACTGACGGTGGAACGGTCATCTTTGAGATAAAGGTGGTACAGGATGAAGCAGAGAAGAGCATGGAGGATGGTGAGGGAGGCAGTTGAAGAGGCAGATCTCATTGTTGAGGTAGCTGATGCAAGAGATCCTGTAGGCACACGAAATTACAAGCTGGAAAAGATGGTGCAGGAAAAGGAAAAACCGCTCCTCATAGTCATGAACAAGGCAGACCTGGTTCCAAAGGAGTGGGCCGAGGAGTACAAGAAGAAGAGCGAGGTGCCAGTGATCTTCATAAGCGCGAGGGAGAGGAAGGGGACCGGAATCCTGCGGAGGGAGATAAAGAGGTTCGCGAGGCCTCTCCTTAAGGAGCAGGAGAAGGTGAAGGTGGCCTTCATAGGCTACCCCAACGTGGGCAAGAGCACGATAATCAACACCCTGAAGGGCAGGAAGGCTGTGAAAACGGCTCCAATCCCCGGCTACACTAAGGGAAAGCAGCTCATAAGGCTGAGCAGGGGAATATGGCTCCTTGACAGTCCGGGAGTGGTTCCCCCCGACGATTTCGATGAGCTGGTGATAAAAGGCGGCTTCCCGGCTGACAAGATAGATGACCCTGTTAAGCCCGCGCTGAAACTGATCAGAAGGATACTGGAAACGAGAAGGGAAGCGCTAACCGAGAAGTTCGGCATAGAGGAGTTCGAGAATGAGGAGGAAATCCTGCGGAGAATAGGCGAGAGACGCGGGCTGGTCAAAGGCAGTGGTGAGGTCGACCTTGAGGAAACCGCCCGCTGGTTCCTCCGAGAGTGGCAGACAGGTCGCTTTACACTCTTCGGGAAGGTGGAGAAAAAGGAAGAGGAGTTTATCAGGGATTTTGATGACATTCTGGGCGAAATAGAAAGAGAGCTCCTCCTTGACCCGAGGAGAATCCTGTGGAAGTTCGAGGATGAGCTGAGAGAAAAGCTCGGAAAAAAGAAAAGGATTGGGATAAGGGAGATAGAAGGCTTCACCGTTGGAATAGCAACGGGCTTCAAGAAGTGCGACTCGGCGGTTAGGTTCCTCGAGGAGCTGACGGGGAAGCACGTTCTCGCGAGTGAGGGCTTTGGAAAGAAGTGGAAGGGCGTAGTGGCGATTCTCGATTAAGCCCTCAGGGCTTTCACCACGTCCAGCTTTTTCATGACCCTTCTCACGATGAAGACCGTGAAGAGAGCATAGATGACGTAGAGAACCGGCAGGAGCGGGAGAACCTTTAGCGCATCGCCGAGTGAGAGGTTTACCGGCAGGAGTATGTTGTCTATGTAGTAACCAAGCCTTATAGCGGGGAGCAATGCCAGCAGAGAGCCTGCTATCGCGGAGGGAACGGTCTTGGATAGGAACTCCCGTTCGACGTGAGAGTCAGGGATTCCTATAGCCTTCAGTATCGCATAGATCTTCTCATTGCCCTCAATCTCGAGATAAATCATCATGAAGACTGCAAAAACGCTGACGAGGAAGGTAACGAGCATGACCGCGTAAACGGGTGTTTTAAAGAGCACGAGGTTCTGCTGGGTCATCCTCCTGAGGTCATCAAGCGTGTAAACCCTGAGCCCCTGAGCCTCAAGCTCGGCCTTGACTTCCTCGGGATTCTCAACGGTCATGAAGTCCATCGTTGGCTCAACGAATGGCTCCCTCGGAAGGAAGAGCGCCCGGTGGTTGTAGAAGAACGCATCGCTTATCCCGACGACACGGTAGGTCTTCGTAACGCCGAGCAGAGTGGCCCTTATCGTGTCCCCAACCTTGAGGTGCAGCTTCCTCGCGAGGCCAACCTCAACGACGGCTTCGTCCGGCCCTTTAAACCACCTACCAGAAATCAGGGTCTTCTGGAAGATACTCGTGTAGTTGAAAAAGTAAACCTCAGTGGTGATTCCGTCCACGCTCTGACCGCTCAGGTAGCCGACCTTCTCGCCAGGAAGCTTCGCTATCTTCTCTGGACTGCCGATTGCCCAGACGTTGAAGGGAGCATTGAAGTTGGCGAGCTTCTCTATTCCAACCAGGGAAAAGTAGGCGGAACTAGCCGCCAAGAAGGCGACGAAGAACACCAGCAGGAAATGGAGGAGTGAGAACTTCTTCGGAACGAAGCGTAAAGCATCTATCGTTTTAATCCTCGAAACGTAGAAGTAGGGCAGGGAAATCATCAGAACTATTCCGAGGAGAACCAGCGCATCAAACTTGATAGGATAGGTGTAGTTCGGCTTTAAAGTCAGCGGAACGTTGAGAAAGATGTTAAAGGAGCTCCCAAGGAGCATTCCTGGAACTATTCCAGCAATATAGCCGAGGAGAGCGACGATTAGATAATCACCGACGAAGAGCGTGAAAACGAAGGAATTCGGAAGACCCAGGGCCTTTAGGATGCCGACGTCCCTCGTGCTGCCCCTGATGTGGGCTATCGTGACCAGAATCTTAACCATCAGTGCCGCGCCGAGGAGGAGGTAAAAGAAGCTCATGACGAAGTTCCTGACGTTCCCCAGCTCGTCTAAATAGGGGATGTGGCCCTTCCGGTAGACGTTAAAGTAGCGAACCTTCGCGTGGCTCATCAGGAACTCGGCCAGAGCTCTCGTGTCGTTGCATCGCATGAAAGCGTAAAGGTAGTGGCCCCTCTCCATCGTCAGAACCATCGGTTTGCTCATCAGGTAGTAATAGGAGCCGAGAACCGTATAGTCTCTCCCGTTAACCTCTATTTTATCGCCCCTCTTTGTCGCCGGGAAGGCCAAGACGTAGACGCCCTTCGATGAGCTCTTGACGTCTGGAACCTTAAACCTGCCGTAGCCGATTAAAGCGGTGTATTCCCTCCCGTTCAGCTTGACCTTGCCATCGTCAAAGTAGAGGTAGTTGACGACCTCACCAAAGCGCGTGAGGTTCTCAACGGTTACGCCCTGAGCCACGAACTCGACGTTCCCTATATGGGAGAAGTCGTCGATGGCCTTGACGACGCTCCCGATTCCAGAGAGGGTGAAGTTGATGCCGAGGCTGAGGAAGACAAATATTACAAAGACAGTTACGGCCCTTCTCTTCTCGCGTCTAAGCTTTGCCATTGCCGTCATTAACCTCATGAACCTCACCGTCCCTGAGGGTTATCACAACATCCGCGAAGCGGAAGAACTCCCTCTCGTGGGTCGCCGCTATGACAGTTACCCCTTCCTCTTCCTTTATCTTCTGAAGGAGGTTCCAGATCCTCAGCTTGTTTTCCCAGTCGAGGTTGGCCGTTGGCTCATCGGCAAAGAGGTACTTCGGCCTGTTAGCCAGTGCCCTCGCTATGGCAATCCTCTGCATTTCACCCCCACTCATGTGCTCGGGCAGTTTGTTAGCCAGGTGTTCCGCGTTCACGAGCTTCAAAAGCTTCCTCGCCCTCTCCTCAGGGTTTCCTACCTTCTTCGAGTATTTCATCGGGAGGAGAACGTTCTCGAGGCCGGTAAGGTAGGGCACGAGGTAGAAAAACTGGAAGACTATCCCGAAGTTCTCGAGGCGGTAACGCCTCAGCTCCTTCTCCTTCAGCGAATGAATCCTGACGCCGTCAACGATGACCTCGCCCGAGGTGGGACTGTCTATCCCGCTCAGGATGTTGAGAAGCGTTGTCTTACCGCTCCCAGAGGCACCGGCTATGACGTAGAACCTCCCGTCCTCGAAGGTCAGGTTTATTCCCTTAAGGGCCGTAACGTTGCCGAACTCGTAGTGCTTGGTGAGGTTGCGAACCTCAATCATGCGTCATCACCTTACAAGCTGAAGTTAGATGAATTGGATTAAAAATTTTGTTTCGAAGCTCATTTAAACCCTCCGGCAAAGGAGATAGCATGAGGTTAATCCTAACTACATCACGGGGAATCGAGGATCTCGCGAGTGCCGAGGTTGAAAACCTTCTCTCCGAATTGGGAGTTCCGTTTCGAGTGGAGGAGAAACCATTAGGTATTGAAGGACGGCTCTTGGCCGAGATCGGCGAGGCATTTTACACCGACGAGAAGGGCAGAAAGCGGGAACTGGAAGTCGCCACACTTCTGAACGAGCGCTCGAGACTTCTGCATAGGGTGATGATTGAAATTGCATCGGAGAGGTTTGAGGGAATTCAGGAGGAGCAGGGAGATGATGCACTGAAGCGCATCTATGAGTTTGTGTCCGCCCTTCCAGTGGAGAGATACATCAAAATCAGCGAAAGCTTTGCAGTCAGACCCTTCAGGAAGGGAGAACACGCCATAACAAGCCTCGACATTTCAAGAACCGTCGGGAGCGCAATATACGACAGACTCTCGCGCTTCGGAAGGCCGAAGGTGAACCTCGACCATCCGGCTGTTATCTTCAGGGCCGAGCTTATTGGCGAGTCCTTCTTCCTCGGGATAGACACGACGGG
>JALVUT010000066.1 GCA_027035445.1 Thermococcus sp. | reverse complement strand
CCGCCCTTTTCCCGTATCTCTTCAGGAGGTACCAGACGGTTTTGGTGGAGATGCTGTCTTTGCTGCTCCGTCTCTCTTCCACGAGGAGATACTCGCTCGCGTCATCCCTGGATTTCAGGTACGAACGGATCTCCTCCAGAAGAGACTGAGACACCGGGACAACCCTGTCCTTTGCCCCCTTCCCTCCCCGCACGAGGAGGGTGGAGCGCTCAAAGTCGACATCACTTTTTTTCAGGTTGCAAAGCTCGCTCACCCTAAGCCCCGCCCCGTAGAGCAGGAGGACTATGAGCCTGTCACGTTTTCGGGTCGGCGGAATAACTGAGATGAGGCTCCTAACCTCCTCCTTGGTGAGGGCTTTGGGCAGGCCCCTCGGAACCTTTGGAGGCTTCAGTCTCTCGGCTTCGTCATCGTGGCCTTCAAACCGGAAGTATGCCCGCAGGGCCTGGACAACCAAGTTGAGGCTCTTGTTTGAATAGCCCCTCTTCCTGAGCTTGGCAAGGAACCGAAGGGCGGAGCGGGCGCTAAGGTCACCTCCTCCCTCCAGATAGCGCCTCACGTAGTAAGAGTACATCCTGATGGTGTTGGGACTCTTTCCCTCCAGGTCAAGGTACGTCTCGAACTCCTCGACGGCCCCCATTTCACAGTCCCTTCAGGAGGCTTTCCAATTCCTCGGGCTTTACCTCAGCATCCTCGACCACATCCAACTCCCCCCCTTCTTTCTTTTTCTCTCCTTGCTTCTCGGGGGGTGTGGGCGGTTTCGACGGCTCTGGTTCTTCCCGTATTGCCAGGCTCAGGTAGACGGTTCTCAGCAACTCATCCACGAGGCTCTTGTCCTCGGCGAATATGTATCCCTGACCGACTATCACCCGACCTCCAAGGCCGAGCTTTTCAGCGGCCTTTCCGATGTAAGCCTCACCCGGAACGGGCTCTGCAGGAAAGAGTGATTTCCAAGCTTCTTCAATGCTAAAAATGTTTTTGGCGTTTTCTATCAGTGCTTTCAGTCCTTCGTTCTCCTCTTTCAGTCTTTCATTCTCTTTCTTGATTTCCTCGTATGCACGTAGGGTCTTCTCGTATTCACCCTTCAGGTTCTGGTATTCAGCTGAAAGGCCATCGTAGCGCCCCTTTATGTCCAACAGCTGATTCCTCAACGCCATATACTCAGGAAGAACCTGCAGACTCTTCAGTCCTGCCCTTACGAGGGTGTTTTTGAGCTCCTTCCTTACGAGCTCCACGTCTATGTGCTCAAGGTCATGCCCGAGGGGGAGCTTCATCCTCTCAACGTGGCCGACCATCTCGCTGAGCTCCGTGAAAAGCCTCTCCGCCAGATCCCTTCCCACACGGTCGGCGTCGGTCGCTATTATGAGGAGGTCAGCACCGGCAGCCGCACTCTTCGCTATCTCAACGTTGGTAGTTGGGATTATCGCAGATATTGTGATGTTGTATTCACTCCCCAGGGCCAGGCCCTGGAGAGCCTTGCTTACAACCTCAACGTCGCTCGCGCCTTCGACAAGAATCCTGACATCCACTATGGTCATTCCCATCACCTCATGGGGGGCCTTACCCCGAGTGGGATACGGCAGGGTCTTTAAAAGTTCTCCCCCAGCTCGATCTGAAGACTTGGATTTTCGATTATCACCTCCCCCCCGGGAAGAAGGGATACGCTCATAGCGTGGATCTCAACGCCGGCTTTCCTCGCCTCTTTCAGAAGCCTCGCTATCTTCGGATCCCCCCTCTCATAGGGCATGAACTTTTTCACCCCTGGCATGGCACCAATGAAGAATATCATCGCCCGCTTTCCAGCTTTTTTGAGTTTTATCAGCTCCATTATGTGCTTCTGGCCCCGTGTTGACGGGCAGTCGGGATACATGGCGTACTCACCTTTCTCCCCGCCTCTGAGCACTGCACTCTTCATCTCGGCGTAGATCTCCCCGTCGGGGCATTCGAAGAGGTAGTCCAGGCGGGACTTTCCAACCGTTACCTCCTTCCTCTTTACCCTGCAGTCCCTCAGCCAGGGAATGGTGTTAAGCTCGACCGCCCTTTCAAATGCCTTGGCCTGCGTCCTCGTGTCTATCACCGCACCCTTTTCACTCAAGTCCTCAAACGCGACCAGAACGAACTCCGTCTTTCCGCCGCTCTTCGGGCTGCAGAACGCCTTCTTTCCCGGGGTCATAAACTCCTCCAGGCGGCCGGTGTTCGTGACAAGGGCCTTCCTCCTTTCGCCGTTTACCTCCACCAGGGCAACGAAGCGGTTGAGCCTCCTGATGAAGGTGCAGGGGATGACGTTGAGTTTCATCAATACGGGTTTTGTCATGACTGCTATTTGGACCGAAAGGCGTTTTTAACCTTAGGGGAACATGGGGTGGTGATTGGATGATACCGGAGGAATTCATTCGCTACGCCTTCGAGGAAAGGGTGGCCGGAGTAAGGAAACTTGCGGAGGGAAAATTCGGGCCTGATGCTTTAATAGGCTTCACAAGGCACAACGCGGCCATAATAACCTGCGGGCCGGCTGGGGTAAACGGCTCAATCAAGGGGATTGGATTCATACACAGGGACGAACTGCTTCCGGAAACTATCGAAAAGCTCCGGAAGGAGCTCTCAAGATCCTACGACCCAAAGAGAGCCCTTCAGTTCCTGCTGGAAGAGATATATGTCAGGGAGAGAATGGACTTCACGAAGTTCGTTTCCCTTGAGCTTGCAAAGAAACACACGTGGAAGAATGTGAAGTCAGGGAGGGGGGAAGCAACGATACTCTTCTTCACACCCCCGAGCACGTCCTACGAGGTGCGCTGTGAGGTTGAGGTGCACGAAGATGGGCTGGTGTGGGAGTATGCGAACGCGATCCACGACGTTTTCCACAGGCCGGAGAGGCGGAGGGACTGGAACAAAACTCCTGCTTACCTCTTCAGGATAAAGGGCATATACAACAACAGTGAGGATGCCATGGGGGTCAAGATCTACCCCCCGGCGAACCTAAAACCTTAAATATCTCTCACCCCACATTCAGATGGAAATCTAAACGGAAGGTGATGGGAATGGTCGACTTCGAGTTGCTGAAGAGGATTATAGAGGCACCGGGTGTTTCCGGCTACGAGTTTCTCGGCGTCAGGGATGTCGTCATTGAGGCCTTCAAGCCCTACGTCAGTGATATACGGGTAGACAAGCTCGGCAACGTTATAGCACACAAGGAAGGCAAAGGTCCAAAGGTCATGCTCGCCGGTCATATGGATCAGATAGGTTTGATGGTCACTCACGTAGAGAAGAACGGCTTTCTGAGGGTCGCGCCGGTCGGTGGCGTTGACCCCAGGACGCTGATAGCCCAGCGCTTTAAGGTCTGGATCGGGCCGAACGAGTACATCTACGGTGTTGGTGGAAGCGTTCCGCCGCACATCCAGAAGCCGGAGGATAGGAACAAGGCGCCAACATGGGATCAGGTCTTCATTGACGTTGGAGCGGAGAGCAAGGAAGAGGCTGAAGAGATGGGTGTCAAGATAGGAACCGTCATCACCTGGGACGGTCGCCTGGAGCACCTCGGGAAGCACCGTCTTGTAAGCCTCGCCCACGACGACAGGATTGCCGTTTACACCCTTGTCGAGGCGGCGAGACGGCTCGCTGAGACCGACGCTGATATCTACTTCGTCGCTACCGTCCAGGAGGAGGTCGGCCTCCGCGGTGCCAAGGTTTCCGCATTTGGCATAGAGCCTGACTATGGATTCGCCCTCGACGTTACGATAGCTGCCGACGTTCCCGGAACGCCGGAGCACAGGCAGATAACCCAGCTCGGAAAGGGAACCGCGATAAAGATAATGGATCGCTCCGTCATCTGCCACCCAACGATAGTGAGGTGGATGGAGGAGCTGGCCAAGAAGTACGAGATACCGTACCAGTGGGACATCCTCACCGGCGGGGGAACCGACGCAGGGGCAATACACCTCAACAAGGCCGGTGTTCCCAGCGGCGGGGTAAGCATTCCAGCAAGATACATCCACTCGAACACCGAAGTGGTTGACGAGCGTGACGTCGACGCAAGCGTTGAACTCGTTACCAAGGTTCTTGAGCACATAGCAGAGCTTAAGATTTAATCCTTTTTCCATGTTTCTTACTTTTGTGTCTCGGCCTTTTCGCCGGTGATAAAAACCTCAGTTCTCCTTCTGTGCTTCCTGCTCCTCTTGGTGTTTACCGTCTCCGGCCTCTCCGGGGAGGGGGCTGTTTCCAATTCCCCCGGTGGTGAACTCTCTCTCCATCTTCCGGTACTCATACCAGAAGAAGAGAGCCGCGAGCACCACACCTGTCACTACAAAAGGGAGCCTGCTTGGCAGGGGTAGCCCCCGGTGCCACGTGTAGAGGATGTAGTTCTGA
>JALVUT010000065.1 GCA_027035445.1 Thermococcus sp. | reverse complement strand
GCCAAACGGCTACACAGTTACAATGGTTACCTCTCTCCACTGGAGGCGGAGATGGTATGGTGGCGCAACCAACTGAAGGTTGCTGCTTGAATTTGATGTCTTTGTACCAAAAAGGGTTGACATTTCACTACAATATTTCTAAGCCAATCCTCAACAAACTGTATTACAATACATACTTTGGAGTGTATCTGTTTATATCTGTCTATAATAGTAGGAAACGATCGCTGCCCAAAACAACAGAAAAAGGGGGAATGAAGGGATGAAGGTTTCGGGCTTTTCCGGCATACTTTGCGGGCTGATCCTCTCTGGATCCATGGCTGTGGCGGCCAATATCAATGTCACGACAAAATACGGTAAGACAGGGGGAATCGTTGGTCCCCTCAACACGACAAACGACAGGATCAACGGGAGACAGATCTGTCCGGCTGATCCCACACCGGGCTGTGATTTTAGCGACGACCCGGGATACAACGACAACGGTACGGTGGATGATCCTACCGACGACTACTATACCGGTGATCTGCTGGTACGGACCAACGACAATTTCCAGGCAATCGCCGCGTGGAACTGGCACGGAACGCCGGGCGGTGCCGAGGAGACGGTGACCATCACCGGGACGCTGCCCGAGACCAACGGGAAACACTACTACGAGTGGGCCGGTTTGCCAGGTGTTTGCGATCCGGCACAGTCGAGCCTTTCCGACGATCAGCAGACGATCGTCTGTGTGCGGAAGGATTTCGACAAAAACGACGTCGGGACCTATGCAGAGGATCTCATTTTCAACGTCCGGGTGCTCGGGGGGACCCCCTCTGGTACACAGCCCGGAGATATCACCTTCAAAGTCGAAGCCCTCAATGCCGATGCCAAGGAGGATACGACCGACGGAAATTCGCTCACCGTGACGGCCGCTCCCCACTGGAACCTCCAGAAAAGCATGTACACGACCTACGCGGGAAAAACCGATCCGGACGATCCGAACGTCAAGGGATGGATCCTCGATTACAAGTTCTACCTTGAGACCGATGAAGTTACCGGGGAAGTCGACAACGTCAATCCGGTGGTGGGGAATGAATCAATGGGGGAAGATGCCACGTTTGAGTTTACCGACGACATGAGCCATCTCCCTCCCAACGCCAAGGTGATCGGCTGCAGTATGAACGGACGGTACGGAATAGAGGACGGCTATGACGGAGGAAGCGATCCGATCACCTGTTTCGGTGACGGGTGTATCCGGGGCAGCGACTATCCCGAGCGCCATATCCTGGCACCGAAAGGGCGGCAGCAGATCACCTGTACCCAAAGCGGCAATCAGATTCACGTCAAGGTGGAGCATGTCGACGCGACCCTGGATCACTACCCCACCAAGGACTACAATGGCAGGGATCTGCCGGTGAATCGGGCGATCGCGGCGATCGGAAACATATACATCTTCATCCCTCTCGACGATGTCAAAAAAGGTCAGGATGCACAGGAAGGGACCGACGACGACGGATACTATCCCACGAAAAACTGCCTGACCGATTTCGATCCCACGACTCCAACCGGAAACAGCAACTTCGGAAACGAGACTGAGAGCGAAAAGGACAACTGCTACAGCCGGACGCTCTATTACGCCGCCGGCGGATGGAACAAATACTACCGTGGTACCCACAATGGGATGAACGGCGATCACGGCGTCTGGGCCTATCAGGGAAGCGGCTATCATTCCGGGGACGGGATGATCACCGCCAAAGGAGAGTTTTCCAGTGCGCTGGAAACCAACAACTTCGGGGGGGTTTCCTTTACCGAGGACACGATCTGCGATGTTTTCGATGCCAACCGTATCAAGCTCCGGGCCGTCGGAGACAATACCGTCTATACAGAGATTCAGCATGCCTATACCGGGCGTGACGATCTGCCCTACCGCTGGGTCATCTGGGGCGACGACGGGAACTACACTGACGGCAACGGGCAGGAGGGATTCCCCTACATCGTCGAATACGCCACCGACTATGTGGACGACAGCTTCCTCCCCTCCAAAGGGGGCGATACCGACGTCTCCCACGAAGAGGCGATCGAGCGGGAGTGTAACGCCACGAGCGGATGGACGACCGATTTCGACGCCGTCAAGGACGCCAACGGCGGCCGGGGCGTGACCAAGGTCCGTTTCCGCCTCAAGCCGGGATACGAGCAGCCTCCCGGGGCGGAGATCTACCTCTTTCTGAATTTCAAGGTGAGGGATACGGATCTGGCGACCGGAAACGCGATGGAAAACGGTGATCTGCTGGTCAACTACGCGGCACATAAACGGAGTGATCAGGAAGACCGTAGTTCCAGTCCGATCATCCGTGATGGTTGGTTGCTCCCCAACTACATCCCCCACACCGCATCTGAAAATCACGAAGGATCCTATGGGGATCGGATGATCTATACCGGTCCCAAAGCCCGGATCAAAAAATCCGAAAGCCGCACCTCCGCATCGCCGGGTGACGAAGTGACCTACAGTCTCCAGATGTCCTATACTGACGACATTGGAAGTACGGGTAATTCTGGCGAGGTTCGGGTAACCGACGTTCTGCCCAAGGATTTCACCTATAAGCAGGGATCGGTTATGCCGGCGGAATATGGAGAGCCGGAGATCGGCACCTGTGATGACGTGCTGGATATCAACATGACCCCCTGTGTCGACGGGGAAAACCAGGTGCTCATCTGGGATCTGGGAGATACCCCGGTCAATGACCCTGCGATTCCCGATCTGAACTATACGGTTCTCATCGGTGCGGCTGCGAACGCGGGGAACAACTTCAACGTGGTCAAAATCGAGTCTCCCACCGACGCTTCGCCGGTCTCCCAGCGCAAAGCCGATATCGGCCTCTCCATCGACATCCCCTCTTCGATAAATATCGTCAAACGAACCGAAGAAAACCCGGATTACCCCTCCAAGCGGGAGCGGACGACCACTCCGAAGGACATCTATTTCCTGATGGATATCCGAAACGGAAAAGACGGTGATGTGACCGATCTCGATGTGATCGACGTTTTGCCCTTCATCGGTGACGGAGAGAGCGGGGCGATCAAGTTCAACGATCTCGAGTTGGAGCGGAAAGTCCCCACCGACTATCACGGTACGATGGTCTTCCACGAGGTCGATTTCGGGGAGCACCCCGGATCCTCCTCCGCCTGCGATACGAGTCCCGGAATCCATTACTACTACACCAATGCCGATCCGACGACCATCAACATGGCGCCTACGGTGGGAGATGCCAACGACGTTTCAAGCGACAGTTCGATCTGGTGTGAGGGGGATGCGAGCGGCCCCAACGGCTGTACGATCCCCTCGAGCGGATTTACGTTCTCCGACAATTCCCAGGTGACCGCGGTCCGTGTCCGCGGTGCCCGGGTGGAAGAGCAGGCCATCTGCCAGTTCCGGGTCCATGTCACCGTGCAGAACAACCTGGCTGGCGACAACTACTCCAACTCCGCCGGCGCTTCGGCTACCGGAGTGACCCTGCCGGTTCTTTCCAACTCCCTGGCGGTCCCCATCGTCGGCAGTTCGCTGGGGGATTATGTCTGGTACGACAGGAACAAAGACGGCCTCCAGGACTCCGACGAATCGGGGATCGCCGGGGTGAAGGTCCATCTGCTCGACAGTGCCGGAAATCCGGTCAAAAACCCCTCCAATCCGAGCGAAGATTATGTCGTCACGACCGACGCCAACGGGAAATACAACTTTGTCAATCTCAATCACGGTGATTACACCGTCCGGTTCGAGATCCCCGAAGGATATGCGGTGAGCCCCAAAAACGCCGGAAACATGGACAAAGATTCCGACGCTGATACGGACGGTACGGTTGAGGTATCGTTGGGGGTCGATGAAGACAATCCCACGATCGATTTGGGGCTTTATACGCCGATCCTTTCGGGTCATGTGTACGATGACGGAAACGGCGACGGAAACGTCAACGGAACCCCCGTTTCCCGGCCCGACGGGGTACAGCTTTACGTGACGCTGGTAGATGCGAACGGGACCGTTTTGGCATCCAAGCCGGTAGAGAGTGACGGAAGTTACAGTTTTGACGGTGATGACGGTGTACGAAGCAACGCACATTATCGGATCGTCCTTTCCACTGTAGAGAATGCAACACAATCCACCCTTCCTGAAAATTGGAACAACACCGGAGAAGAGGCGGCGAACTCCGGCAATGGAAACGACGGTACCGCAGATGGAATCGTCGAAGTCACGATCAGAACCGAAGATGCACCGAACAACGATTTCGGGATCAACAAGAAGCCGGTAGCCAACGATACCGAGGAGGCGGCGCAGCTCAATCCCGGTCAGGATACGCAGGTGCAGGTGCCGGAGTTGAACGTTACGGATCAGGAGGACG